>NZ_WXWO01000053.1:0-80471 GCF_009904845.1 Vibrio sp. V38_P2S17PM301
TTGATGTCGAAACATCAATTTGGATTATCATCAACGAGTGCCCACACAGATTGATAGGTTTATATTGTTAAAGAGCTGTTCTTCTTTGTGACTTGCATCACTTCGGAAGAGGCGGTCATTTTAGCGAGATAAAGTTTAGTGTCAACCACTTTTTTCAAACTTTTTTCAAGCATTTCCGCTTGGCTAATTGACCTGCTCACCCGGCTCTGTTTCTTTCGAAGCGTTCCCGTGTCAGCGAGGGGGCATTATAGAGATCGCCGTCACGTTGGCAAGCCCTTTTTCGCGTTTTTTTTGATTTTTTTATTGTTTGCGTATTTTCTATGCAAAGCTCGTCATTTTCATCATTCTTCATAGTCAAAAATGCCATTCTTACCTCTATATAAGGAGAAATTATGAGTGCTTTGCGCAGCTACAAAGGAATTGCTCCCCAAATAGGCGCCCATGTTTACATCGACTCAAGCTCTGTGTTGGTCGGTGACATTACTATCGGCGACGACAGCAGTATCTGGCCGTTCGTTGCCGCCCGTGGTGACGTTAATCAGATCCGAATTGGCCAACGCACAAATGTTCAGGATGGCAGCGTCCTGCATGTCACGCATAAGAATAGTGAGAACCCAGACGGTTATCCTCTGATCATTGGCAATGATGTCACTATCGGCCATAAAGTTATGTTACACGGTTGTACCATTGCTGACCGGGTATTGGTCGGGATGGGCGCTATCATCCTGGACGGGGTAATAATAGAAGAGGACGTTATGGTCGGGGCCGGAAGTCTGGTGCCTCCGGGAAAGCGTCTGGAGAGTGGCTACCTGTATGTGGGCAGCCCGGTCAAACAAGCACGTCCACTCAGTGATAAGGAACGCGCCTTCTTACAGAAATCCGCCGATAACTATGTACAGAATAAAAATGACTATCTGACTCAAGTCACCGTCATCAACTGATGATCTCGATCTGGCCGAACGGATTGAACTCTTCATCTTCGATCAAAGCTTCGGCCAACTCTTCCAAATCAAAGCGCAGCCCGGTAAACGCGTCAACTGCCTGTTGTGCTCCACAGACAGGCTGACCGGATAACTTGGCCAACTCACTAGCGGCCACAATGCACTCGATCAACGCGCCCGACTGCTGAGCCGGGAAGACAACCGCCTGGCGCTCTTCGTCCCAGTTCTGTACGTCCGGAAACAAGATTGACTGATTCATTACTGACCTTCCAGGTTCTTTCTTAATTCACGTAAAATTTGCCGGGTGCCAGGACGCAAACCGCGCCACAACATAAAGCTTTCTGCTGCTTGTCCCACCAGCATCCCCAAACCATCATAAGCCGCCACCGCCCCATTATCACTCGCCCATTGATTAAAGGCGGTTTTACCCGCGCCATACATCATATCGTACGCGTAAGTGCTGGGGGTAAAGATGGCCGCCGAAACGGCCGGCAGCTCACCGCTCAGGCTCGCGGAGGTCGAATTGATCACCACATCAAACCCCTGGTCTATCTCTTTCATGGCCACGGCCTTGATCGCACCATAGTGAGAAAACAGCGTGGCCAGCTGTTCGGCTTTGGCAAGGGTACGATTGGTGATGACGATCTCAGCCGGATGTTGGTCAAGCAAAGGCTTGAGCACACCACGTGCCGCACCGCCGGCCCCGATGAGCAAAATACGGGCCCCTTGCAGAGGCACCTGATACTGCAACAAGTCCTGAACCAAGCCTTCGCCATCGGTGTTGTCACCTAAAATGCCGCCATCATCAAGTTTCTTCAGCGTGTTCACGGCACCGGCCAGCTGCGCACGTTCAGTAAGACGAGTAGCAAACTGCACGGCGTCTTCTTTAAATGGCACAGTGACATTACACCCCTTGCCTCCGCTGGCAAAAAACTGACGCGCCGCATCCATAAAGCCATCCACTGGCACTAACTCAGCCGTGTAGGTTAATGGCTGGTTCGTCTGACGGGCAAACAGGGTATGAATAAACGGAGATTTACTGTGTCCGATCGGATTGCCAAATACGGCATAGCGGTCAACTGGTTGAATCATTGTGTTCCTGCCACAAAACGAAAAGGGTCATTGTTACCCAATGACCCTATCACTAACCCTATACAGAAGAAAGTCTTACCAGGCGCGTGGCTTGAGGTAATGCTCATAGAGTTCAGCTTCAGCGCTGCCAGGCTCAACCTGATAACGATATTCCCACCGCGCCAAAGGCGGCATTGACATCAAGATAGACTCGGTCCGGCCCCCACTTTGCAAGCCAAACAGGGTCCCCCGATCGTACACCAGGTTAAATTCCACGTAGCGGCCACGACGATAAAGCTGAAACTCGCGCTCACGTTCACCATATGGTGTGTCTTTGCGCCGCTGCACAATTGGGAGATACGCTTCGGCGTACCCTTCCCCGACAGCTTTGATGTACGCAAAACAGGTCTCAAACGGCCACTGATTCAAATCATCAAAAAACAGACCGCCAATTCCACGGGTCTCATCGCGGTGCGGCAGGAAGAAATAGTTATCACACCAGGCTTTGTGCTCCGCGTACACCTCATCGCCAAACGGTGCACACAGTGCTTTGGCCGTGTCGTGCCAGGAGTGGCAGTCTTGTTCGAAGGGATAGAATGGCGTTAAATCGAAGCCGCCGCCAAACCACCAGATCGGATCTTCGCCTTCTTTTTCAGCAATAAAGAAACGTACGTTGGCGTGTGAGGTCGGCACATAGGGATTGTTGGGGTGCATCACCAACGACACGCCCATCGCTTCGAACCGGCGCCCCGCCAACTCCGGACGATGGGCGGTTGCCGAAGCCGGCATCTGCTGACCCGCAACGTGGGAAAAGTTAACGCCGCCTTGCTCAAACACCGCACCATTTTTCATCACCCGGGTCCGACCACCACCGCCCAGTCGCTCTCCCGGCTCACGATGCCAGGCATCTTCGACAAACACAGCGTGGCCGTCTACCTGCTCTAATTGCTGACAAATCGAATCTTGCAGCTCGATCAGAAACTGCTTCACTGCCTGTTTATCTATGGCTGACATCTTTTTACCTTCCTTTACGACTGCGCAGGGTTAACCCTGTCTTAATATTTGCGATGTTTTTGCGTCACGAATCTCACTCGGTTTGTCACGGCCGCCCGTTTCTCCGTGCAGAATTGCCACCAGTTGCTCGCCCAGTTGTTGCTCAACTTCTTCTGTGGTCATGCACGGCGGCTGACCGCTCAGATTCGCGCTGGTAGAGGTTAACGGTTTTCCAAACGCATCACACATTTTTTGCACCAAAGGATGATCCGTCACACGCACTGCAATTGAATCAAACTGACCCGATACCCAATCCGACACTTTATCGCTGCATGGCATAATCCACGTCACAGGCCCGGGCCATGTGGCGTGAACCTTGTCCAGTTGCTCCGCAGTGAGCTGGGATTCATCAATGTACGGCAGTAATTGGTCGTAACTGGCGGCGATCAAAATCAGGCCTTTTTCTACCGGGCGCTGCTTCAGTTTGAGCAATTTGGCAATCGCTTCCGGGTTATCCGGATCACACCCCACACCGAAAACCCCCTCGGTCGGGTAAGCAATCACTTCCCCCTGGCGGAGTGCATTCAGTGCTTGTTCAAAGTTATCCACCTTAACTTCCTTTCTCTACTTGCGTTGATTTGCGCTAAGTGTACAAACAATCGCTGGCGCTGACTAAAGCAATTTATTTATAGAATGTATCAATCAGCCGAACCACCTCGGCGCAAACGTTTGCCTGAGAGAAAAATCCCCGTATAATGCGCACGCAACTCGTGGAAACCACGAGAGACATCACCTAGATTTGCAGCACGAAGGAGTTAGAGATGAAAGTCGGTATCATCATGGGGTCTCAGTCAGACTGGCCAACAATGAAACTTGCAGCAGAAATGCTCGATCAGTTCGGCGTGGCGTACGAAACCAAAGTGGTTTCCGCCCACCGCACCCCGCACCTGCTGGCCGACTATGCCACCAGCGCCAAACAACGTGGCCTGAAAGTGATCATCGCAGGGGCCGGTGGCGCAGCTCACCTGCCAGGCATGACGGCCGCCTTTACCAGTTTACCGGTTCTGGGTGTGCCGGTTCAGTCGCGTGCGCTGTCCGGTCTCGACTCCCTCTATTCGATTGTACAGATGCCCAAAGGCATCGCGGTCGGCACATTGGCGATTGGTGAAGCCGGTGCGGCGAACGCTGGCCTGCTAGCGGCCCAGATAATCGGTACCTTTGATGACGCTGTCATGGCCAAAGTGGAAGCGTTCCGCAGCGCGCAGACCGAAACGGTACTGGCGAACCCGAACCCGGCCGGAGAGTAACACCATGCACGTACTGGTACTGGGTGCCGGACAACTGGCACGTATGATGTCACTGGCCGGAGCGCCACTCAACATACAGATCACCGCCTTTGATGTGGTCAGCGAAAACATCGTCCATCCACTGACTCAAACCATACTGGGTCATGGCCTGGGCAACGCCATCGAACAAGCAGATGTGATCACCGCTGAGTTTGAACACATTCCCCATGCGGTGCTGGATGCGTGTGAGCGCAGCGGAAAGTTTCTGCCAACCACGCAAGCGATCAAAGCAGGCGGCGATCGACGCCTGGAAAAGGCGCTACTGGACACCGCTGGCGTACGCAATGCCAAATACGCCGTGATCACCCAACGCGCCGATTTTGATGCAGCGATTGCTGAAGTGGGTGTGCCGATGGTACTCAAAACCGCATTGGGCGGCTACGATGGCAAAGGTCAGTGGCGACTGAAAGATAGGCAGCACGCTGAGGCAGTCTGGGCGGAAATGGCGCAGGCTCTGGCCGCCTCAGACCAGCAAGCCATTGTTGCCGAAGAGTTTGTCGCCTTTGATCGCGAAGTTTCCTTAGTGGGCGCCCGCAGCAAAAATGGAGACATCGCGGTGTACCCGCTGGCGGAAAACGTGCATGTCGATGGCGTATTGAGCCTGTCCACCGCCATTGATGCCCCGGAGCTTCAGGCAGAGGCCAAGCAGATGTTCCGTGCCGTGGCCGACAGTCTAAACTACGTTGGGGTGCTGGCACTGGAGTTCTTTGATGTCGGGGGGGCACTGCTGGTGAATGAAATTGCGCCACGCGTACACAACTCCGGCCACTGGACCCAACAAGGTGCGGAAACCTGTCAGTTTGAAAACCATCTGCGTGCAGTGTGTGGCCTGCCACTTGGCAGCACCAAACTGATCCGCGAAACCGCCATGATTAACATTCTTGGTCAGGATCAGGTTCCAGATGCCCTGCTGGCCATGCCGGGTGTGCACGTACACTGGTACGGTAAAGTGCAACGCGCAGGACGCAAAATGGGCCACATTAATGTGTGTGGTGATTACAGTGGTGAGCTGCAACGCAGCCTGTGTGCGCTGGCGGATGTACTCGATCCGGAGCACTATCCGGCGGTCCATGCGTTTGCCAACAAACGGCAGTAAAAAAACGGCGCTTTCGGCGCCGTTTTTTATGCTTCATGCTGTAGGTGCTGGCACTTCCGATTGGCACACTGTCGCCGTACACCACTGGCCAGTTTCTTCTCAACTAGCAGCGGGTAATGGCACACCTCGCAAACTCCCGCCAATGGCGGTTGGTTCACAGCAAATTTGCATTTCGGGTAATGGTCACAGGCGTAGAACAGCTTACCGAAACGAGTTTTGCGCTCCACCAGATGCCCCTTGCCACACTCTGGACAACCAAACTGCGCTGACTCCGCCTGCGGAGGTTTGTCTGGAGATTCAATATGGTGACATTGAGGGTAGGCACTGCAGCCAATGAACATCCCGTAACGTCCCTGCCGCAGAACCAGTTCACTGCCGCACTCAGGACACGGCACACCCAGTTCTTTAACAATGTGCCCATCATTCTGGTGCAACGGACGGAGGTAATCACAAGCCGGGTAATGCGAGCAGCCAAGAAAGGCGCCATGTTTTCCATGGCGCAATTGCAATTTTCCACCACAGACCGGGCACGGCTCGTGCTCCAGTGCATGTTCATGGGCGGAAAACAGTTTGTCGTCGATTTTGTTACTCATAGCAAGGCGAAGAACTCAGTGCAGAATACCCTGCTCTTTGGTGTACAACAGCTCTTCCATTAGCGTATAGGCATTTTCGTTCCCCGGTACATTGAACAGCACCATCAGAATGATCCATTTGAGGTCATCCAGCTCAAACTCGTGGGTTTCCAATCCCATCACCCGGTCAATCACCATCTCGCGGGTTTCACTGGTCAACACTTTAATTTGCTCCAGGAACAGAAGAAAACCCCGGCACTCCAGATCCAGACGCTCCATCTCTTTCGGCGTATAAATACGCGACGATGTTGCAGCACTGGTGGCGATCGCAGAATGCGTATCGCTCTGTTGCAACGCGGCCAAATCCTCTAACCATTGGAGAGCCTTATAAATATCTTTCTGGTGAAACCCGGCACGAAGCAGTTCTTCTTCCAGTTCGTCCTGGTCCACCTGTAACTCTGCATCGCTATGGATGTAGGTTTCGAACAAATACATCAGTATGTCCATCATCATAGCTAGCCCCTCCCCTTACGAATATAGCCACCTGTAACTGCAACAACGTGCCCTGAGAGCTCTAGCTCCAGGAGCTGCATCATGACTTCATGCACAGGTATATTGGTCCTGTTTGCAAGAATATCAACTGGTGTCGCCTCATTCCCTACGTTAGCTAACAGCTCGGCAAATGGCAATTCTTCTCTGCTGTCATTTTGCGTAAACAGCGCCGGCTGTGGGTACGGGCTTTGAGACACAGACCAGTTTACCAGGTTCTCTATTTCATCTAAGACGTCTTTTGCACTTTGCACAAGGCAAGCACCGTTTTTTATCAGTTGGTTACCACCGCGACTGGTCGGGCTGTGAATCGATCCCGGCAAGGCAAACACATCCCGGCCCTGCTCGGCCGCATAGCGTGCCGTGATCAAAGAGCCACTTTTTTCTGCGGCTTCCACCACCAGCACCCCAACCGACAAACCGCTAATGATCCGGTTACGGCGCGGAAAATGCTCAGCGCGAGGTTTGGCATCCGGACGAAACTCCGACACCAGCGCACCTTGCTCACGGATACGCTCGGCCAGTTTTCGATGCCGGGCCGGATAAAGGTGTTGTAGACCACTGCCAAGCACCGCCACCGTCTCACCACCGCCCAATAAAGCACCATCGTGCGCATGCCCGTCGATGCCAAGCGCCAGCCCGCTGGTGACAACCAGTCCATGCCGACTGAACTCCGTGGCAAAGGCTTTGGCGCATGCCAGCCCGTCCACACTGGCATTACGGCTTCCCACCATCGCCAATTGAGGCTCAGCCAAACAGGCCAGCCTGCCCGACACAAACAGCTGGGGAGGCGGTGACGGAACCTGTTTCAGCAGCGCCGGATACGCCACGCACTGACTGGTCAAAATATGCCGGTCTGCACTTTGTGCTCGCCACTCCAGGCACGACAGTGCGATCGCCGGTGCCTGGTGGTGTAAAAAGCGGATTTGCTCCGGACTCAGCCCCAGCGTGGCCAGCTCTGCCGAGCAAAGGTTCACCAGTGCCTGCGGACTGGCTCTGGCCAGCAGATGACTCAGGCCACGGCTACCCAGTTTGGGCACCGCGGTCAGAGTCAGCCAAGCCAACAGCTCAGCATCACTCACGGTTACCATGCAACCACCCGTGTCGCCTGACTAACCGGCGCCACACTGTCGGTGATCAGCGCCAAAGCAAAGGGGGATTTGACCTGAGTGACCATCAACTGCCCGATGGCACGTTCGGGCAGCGTCCATGCCAGTTCATCCAATTGGGCCCCCGGTTGAGACAATCCTAGCCGCTGGCCGGCTTGTAAGGTCGTTCCCTCTTGTTGACGAAGTATCAGCCATTGCCCAGCGTCCAGATAACGCCGCCCGTCAAGGCTGCTGACGATCACCACGTCGGGGTTCATCTGCACACTTTGTCCTGGCTGCAAGCGCGATGCGGTGCGAAAGGGCAGTGCAATGTCCCCCGCACGCACTTCCTGTTGCAGCCATCCAAGTTGCAGCACACTGAACGCGGTGTGCGATGCCGTCAGTCGCGCGTTGGCCACCTGACGCAGCGCCACGACCTCGGCCTCGGCCTCAGCGAACGCGACACGCTGCATCGGCCGCCAAATCGACCAGTGCAATTCGGTATGCTGCCCTGCCAGCGCAATCACATGCGCACTGGTTAAGTAATCACGTGCCTCACTGCCGCCGACCACCAAAGGCGCCGCGGCAAACTGATCCGCACTCAGCAGCCGGGCCGTGCCCCACTCAGGCGGCGCATCGGCCAGTCCATCGCCACGGCTCGCCACCGGAAGCACTCGTACCTGAGGACGGACTGTGACTATCTGAATAGTATCCGGTGGCGATAACGGCTCGTCCGCCATCACAGGCCAGGTGATAATGGTCAGCCCCAGCCAGATAAGGGAAAAGTAACGAAAAAGTCGCAACATGACCTGATTTCCTTGGTCTTGATAGGAATAGAGGAAGGATTAATCACGCCGGAATGCTGTCATTTGGGTGGTAAAATGTCTAGAATTGAGCCAACGAGGTTTAGCCTGATTCGGCACAGTTCAACAATTCGAGTGTATATGTCTGTATTACAAGTATTAACATTCCCGGATGATCGCCTGCGTACTGTCGCGAAGCCAGTAGAGCAAGTGACTCCTGAGATTCAAAAAATCGTCGATGACATGTTGGAAACCATGTACGACGAAGAAGGTATTGGTCTGGCGGCCACTCAGGTGGACATCCACCAGCGCATCGTCGTGATCGATATTTCAGAGACCCGCGATCAGCCAATGGTGTTGATCAACCCAGAAATTCTGGAAAAACGCGGCGAAGACGGCATTGAAGAAGGCTGTCTGTCTGTCCCTGGCGCACGTGCTCTGGTTCCCCGCGCGGCAGAAGTAACGGTCCGAGCCCTGAACCGCGAGGGCGAAGAGTACACCTTTGAGGCGGACGATCTGCTGGCCATTTGTGTTCAGCACGAACTCGACCACCTGATGGGCAAGCTGTTTGTCGACTACCTGTCACCGCTGAAACGCAAACGCATTCAGGACAAGCTGGCCAAAATTAAACGCTTTAACGACAAGCAACAAAACGCTTAATCACACTGACAGGAGCCAGATCTTGAGCAAGCCATTACGAATTGTCTTCGCTGGTACTCCGGACTTCGCCGCCCGTCATCTGGCGGCGTTGTTGTCTTCGGAGCACGACGTCATCGCAGTGTACACCAACCCGGATCGCCCAGCAGGCCGTGGTAAAAAGCTGGCGGCGCCACCGGTCAAACAGCTGGCACTGGAACACAACCTGCCCGTTTACCAACCGGAAAGCCTCAAGTCCGAACAGGCCCAGCAGGAGCTGGCGGCGCTGAACGCGGACATCATGGTGGTGGTCGCCTATGGCATGCTACTGCCACAAGTGGTGCTCGATACCCCCAAACTGGGCTGCATCAACGTCCACGGCTCCATTTTGCCCCGCTGGCGCGGCGCGGCGCCCATCCAGCGCTCGATCTGGGCCGGCGATGCCGAAACCGGCGTCACCATCATGCAGATGGACATCGGCCTGGACACCGGCGACATGCTGTTGACCGCCACGTTGCCGATCGAAAATCACGACACCAGTGCTTCCATGTATGACAAGCTGGCCGTGCTCGGCCCGCAAGCACTGACGAACTGCCTGAGCGACATCGCAGCCGGTCGTGCGGTTGCCACCCAACAAGATGAAACGCTGGCCAACTACGCCAAAAAACTCAGCAAAGAAGAAGCGCGTATCAACTGGCATGACAGCGCTGAGCATATTGAACGCTGCGTGCGTGCTTTCAATCCTTGGCCGATGAGCCACTTTGAAGCCGAAGGCAACAGCATCAAAGTATGGCAAAGTCGCGTTGAGCCACAACACAGTGAGCAGCCAGCCGGGACGATTCTTCGCGCCGACAAACACGGCATTCAGGTTGCCACCGGCCAGGGCACACTGGTGCTGGAGCAGTTGCAAATTCCGGGTAAAAAAACCCTGCCAGTGCAGGACATTCTCAATGCCCGGGCCAACTGGTTTGAAGTCGGCACACGCCTGAGCTCGCCAGAGCAAAACTAACTTTTTATTGATCAGAACTTTTTTGAGGGCAGAGATGCCCTCCTGTTTTTATGGTGACCCTATGAATGTTCGTGCTGCCGCCGCCAACGTCCTGTTTCAGGTAGTTGATAAAGGCCAGTCTCTGTCCACCGCCCTTCCCGCTGCCCAGCAGACCATCAAACCCCGTGACCACGCTTTATTGCAAGAGATCTGTTACGGCGCATTGCGTTACCTGCCCCGATTGGAATCGATCGCGGGTGAGCTGATGGATAAGCCGCTCAAAGGCAAACAACGAGTGTTTCATCACCTGATCCTGGTTGGCATTTACCAACTGAGCTTTATGCGTATCCCGGAACACGCCGCTGTTGGTGAAACCGTCGAAGGGACCAAAGCACTCAAAGGCCCACGCCTGCGTGGCCTGATCAACGCGGTTTTGCGTAACTATCAGCGCAATCAAGAGCAGTTGGATGCGTTGGCGATCAGCCATGATGCGGGCAAATACGGTCACCCGGGCTGGCTGCTTAAACTGTTGCAACACGCCTACCCGCAGCAATGGCAAGACATCGTCGACGCCAACAACAGCAAAGCTCCGATGTGGCTACGGGTCAACCGCCAGCATCACAGCCGGGACGAATACCTGACATTGCTGGAGCAGGAACAGATCGAATACACCCTGCACCCACAAGCGCAGGATGCCATCAAACTGGCCGCTCCGCGCGACGTGTTCACTCTGCCTGGTTTTGAACAGGGCTGGGTGTCGGTGCAAGATGCGGCGGCGCAATTGTCGGTGAACTATCTCACCCCAGAGAACGGCGAGCTGATCCTCGACTGCTGTGCAGCTCCGGGTGGCAAAACGGCCCATATTCTCGAACACAGCCAGGCTCAAGTGGTGGCGATTGACTGCGATGACACCCGTCTTAAACGGGTGCACGAGAACCTCAAACGCCTCAAGCTTGAAGCACAGGTTATTTGCGGCGACGCACGAAATCCGCAACAGTGGTGGCAAGGAGAACAGTTTGATCGCATTCTACTCGATGCGCCGTGTTCCGCGACGGGCGTCATTCGTCGTCACCCGGACATCAAATGGTTGCGCCGCGCTGACGATATCGAGGCACTGGCCGCACTGCAAAGTGAGATCCTGGATGCGATGTGGCAGCAGTTGAAGCCCGGTGGTACGCTGGTTTACGCCACCTGTTCGATCACTCCACAAGAGAACAGCCAACAGGTGAAAGCGTTTCTTGCCCGTACCGCAGACGCAACATTGCTGGGCTCAGATCCCGAACAGCCCGGACGTCAAATCCTGCCTGGCGAAGAGGACATGGACGGATTTTATTACGCCGTCCTGACCAAGGCGGCGTAACAACAGGACATATTCAGCGGCCCAATGTGGCCGCTATTCAGTGGTAAACAAGAGAAAACCATATGAAAATCATCATTCTTGGTGCAGGTCAGGTCGGTGGTACTCTGGCGGAAAACCTGGTCGGTGAAAACAACGACATCACCATCGTCGATCAAAACAGCGATCGCCTGCGCGAGTTGCAAGACAAATACGATTTACGGGTCGTGAACGGCCACGCCAGCCATCCAGATGTGTTGCGTGAAGCCGGCGCTCAGGATGCCGACATGCTGGTGGCCGTCACCAACACCGATGAGGCTAACATGGCCGCCTGTCAGGTGGCGTTTTCTCTGTTTAACACCCCTAACCGGGTCGCTCGCATCCGCTCCCCCGAATATCTGGCCGAAAAAGAGGCCTTGTTCCAGTCGGGGGCGGTACCGGTCGATCACCTGATTGCCCCTGAAGAGCTGGTGACCAGCTACATTGAACGACTGATCCAGTATCCGGGCGCGCTGCAGGTGGTCAGTTTTGCCGATCAGAAAGTCAGTCTGGTGGCGGTGAAAGCCTATTACGGTGGCCCGCTGGTGGGTAACGCCCTGTCTGCGCTGCGCGAACACATGCCACACATCGATACCCGGGTGGCGGCGATTTTTCGTCAGGGACGGCCTATCCGTCCGCAAGGCACCACCATCATCGAAGCCGATGACGAAGTGTTCTTTGTTGCGGCCAGTAACCACATCCGTTCGGTCATGAGTGAGCTGCAACGGCTGGAAAAACCGTATCGCCGCATCATGATCGTCGGCGGTGGTAACATCGGTGCCAGTTTGTCGCGCCGCCTTGAACAGACGTACAGCATTAAACTGATCGAGCGTAATTATCAGCGCGCGGAGCAGTTGTCTGAAGAGCTGGAGAACACCATTGTTTTTTGTGGCGATGCGGCCGATCAAGAATTACTGACCGAAGAAAACATCGATCAGGTGGATGTCTTTATCGCCCTGACCAACGAAGACGAGACTAACATCATGTCGGCCATGCTGGCCAAGCGCATGGGCGCCAAGAAAGTAATGGTGCTTATCCAGCGTGGTGCTTATGTCGATCTGGTGCAAGGTGGCGTGATTGACGTCGCGATTTCTCCCCAACAGGCGACCATTTCCGCCCTACTGACTCATGTTCGCCGCGCCGACATCGTCAACGTTTCCTCGCTGCGCCGCGGCGCGGCCGAAGCGATCGAAGCCATTGCCCACGGCGATGAAACCACCTCCAAAGTGGTTGGCCGGGCCATCGGCGACATCAAACTCCCTCCCGGCACCACCATCGGAGCAATTGTACGGGGCGATGAAGTGTTGATCGCCCACGACCGGACCGTGATTGAACAAGACGATCATGTGGTGATGTTCCTGGTCGACAAAAAATACGTTCCGGACGTGGAAGCCCTGTTCCAGCCAAGTCCCTTCTTCCTGTAGGTCGGTGGCATGGTCAACTTTCGTCCCGTTCTGTTTGTCATCGGGCTGGTGCTCTCGAAACTGGCCCTGTTTATGTATGTGCCGACACTGGTGGCATTTATCACAGGCACCGACGGTTTTATCGACTTTGGTCAGGCGGTGATCATCACCCACCTGGCGGCGTTTATCTGTCTGTCGGTTGGGCGCACGGCTCAGTTTAAGCTCAGCGTGCGCGACATGTTTCTGATCACCAGCCTGGTGTGGACCATTGCCAGTGCCTTTGCGGCGCTGCCGTTCGTCTTTATCAACCACATCAGCTTTACCGACGCCTATTTTGAAACCATGTCCGGCATTACCACCACCGGTTCGACAGTACTCAGTGGTCTGGACAATATGGCGCCGAGCATTCTGCTGTGGCGCTCGATTCTGCAATGGCTTGGTGGGGTCGGCTTTATCGTTATGGCGGTGGCGATCCTGCCAATGCTGAACGTCGGGGGGATGCGACTGTTCCAGACCGAATCGTCCGACTGGTCCGACAAAAGCAGTCCACGGGCCAAAACCGTGGCAAAAAATATCGTCGCGGTGTACCTGATCCTGACGCTGCTGTGCATGCTGGGGTATCTGCTGACCGGCATGACCCCGTTTGAGGCGATCAATCACGCCTTTACTACGCTCTCAACCGGCGGGTATTCGACCTCCGATGGCTCGATGAACCACTTCTCCAAAGGCGCACACTGGATTGGCACTTTGTTTATGTTCCTGGGAGGATTGCCGTTTCTGCTGTTTGTTGCTGCGCTGCGCAAACGCAAACCTCAGCTGTTGTTCAACGATGCCCAGGTGCGCGGTTTTGCCTATCTGTTTCTTACCGCCAGCCTGATCGTCGCCGCCTGGCTGTGTCTGCGCGATGGTTATACCGTGCTGGATGCGCTGCGCGTCGCCATGTTTAATATCGTATCGGTGCTGACCACCACAGGCTATGGCCTGGGCGACTTTACCGCCTGGGGTGCACTGCCGACCACCATGTTTGCGTTTCTGATGATGGTCGGCGCCTGCTCCGGCTCGACGTCCGGCGGGATCAAAATCTTCCGCTTTCAGATCGCCACCAGCATGCTGCACAAACAGATGATGAAACTGATCCACCCATCGGGCGTATTTGTACAGCGTTACAATCAGCGCCCGGTGAATGAAGATATTATCCGTTCAGTGGTGGCGTTCGGTCTGACGTATTTTATGACCATCATTGTGATTGCCGGCGGATTGAGTGCCATGGGCCTGGATCCGATCACCAGTATTTCCGGCTCAATCACTGCGGTGGCCAATGTCGGCCCGGGTATGGGGCCAGTGATTGGCCCGACTGGCAACTTTGCCCCGCTGCCGGATGCGGCGAAATGGCTACTCAGCCTCGGCATGTTAATGGGACGACTGGAGATTCTCACCTTGCTGGTGCTGTTTTTTCCGGCCTTCTGGAAACGTTAAGGAACCCAATCATGAAACACTGGATTGCTCTGACTGGCCTGATCGCCAGCACTTCAACCTTGGCGGCTCAGGTCGTCACACTCGAGGATGGCCGTCAGGTCCGACTCAACGATGATTTTACCTGGCAGTATATGGTCAAGGACACGGCGCCAACCGACGCCACACCAGTGGCCGCCGCCGCGATCGCCACCTCGGCCAGTGTGGCTGAGGCAACCCCAGCCGCCAACCTGGTGACGGCCAAAGCCATTCCGCTTGCCGACCGCCACGTCGGGACGCTGGTGACCCCAGGCGCAGACAAGCCGACACTGCAGTTGTCCGATTCCGGCGTGAATGTGCTGCTGGGCGCCGCCCAGTATCAAGACGGGCAGCTGGTGATTCCGACGTCCATCACCAACCAGCAAATCTCGCAGTCGGTGATTTTAATCAATCTCGATCTGGTGATCGCCGATGCCAACGGGCAGGTATTGACGACCGAGACCCTGTCGGTGTGGCAGTCCATCAAACGCATGGCAGACACCTACCTGCGTCCGAGACAATCGGCTGACGGTCGCCTCATCAAGCTCAAGGTGCCTCAGGCTGAGCAGTATCAAATCAGTGCGAAAATCGTGGAAGTGACGACCCGTTAAATCGGGACAACGTAGAAATAAATGGCCAAAAAGTGACAGGCGCAGCCCGCCAGCACAAACCCATGCCAGATGGCGTGGTTAAACGGGATGCGCTTGGCCACATAAAAAACCACCCCCAGCGAATAGATGATCCCGCCAGCGGCCAGCAAAGTCAGGCCACCCACATCCAGATTAAGCGCCAGTTGATAAATCACCACCAGGGATAACCATCCCATCAGCAGATAGGTAAGCAGGGACAAACGTTTAAAGCGATAGACAAACGCCAGCTTCATCACGATCCCTACCAGAGCGATACTCCAGATCACGATCATCAGCCCAATCGCCAGCGGCGTGCGCAGACTGACTAACAGGAACGGGGTATAACTGCCGGCGATCAGCAGATAAATGGCACAGTGATCGAAGGTTTTCAGCGCCCGCTTGGCGCTTTGATGCGGGATTGCATGATACAGAGTCGACGCCAGAAACAGCACGATCATGCTGCCGCCGTAAATACTCATGCTGGTGATGGTCAGCGCGTCGGCGTCCATCTCCAGCGATTTAAGCAGCAGCAACACCAGACCGACGATGCCGAGAACCATGCCGATCCCGTGAGTGACGGCATTGGCAATCTCTTCTCGTAGGCTGTACGCCGTGTGGTTGGATGACATTTTAAGCCTTACTCTGGAGTCTAAAAAACATGCTCCAGAGTATGGCATATTAAGCGAACACCTGTAAGCTTAAAGTTTGAAATTACGGTTACGACGTCTGTTCAAGAAACGCCAGAACCTGCTTACCCGCTTGATCGGGCTCGGTGCCAGCGGCAATACTCAACTGGCGTTTGAGCTGATTCGAGCCCAGCAAGGATGCCATCAGACCCCGTCCGCCGCTGCGGTTACGATCGATTTCAAACCACAGCTTCAGCTCGTCCTCCTCGCGATAAGCCACAATTTCCAATTCCCGCCAGCGGCCATGATACGGCCCGGTGGTCGGCACAAACTCAAACTCCTGCACAAACGGCAGCGCAAAACCTTTGGCGGCCTCACACTCCACCTGACGAATCCGCAGCCCCTGCGCTTCCAGCTCAGTAAAAATACCGTCGATCAGTGGATCCGGGCGCACGGTTAACATGTCTTTGTCACTCGGGTCGACCGCCATCGCAATATCGAGCCCGGTTTCCAGCCACACTTTGGCATCTCCGATGGTGACGGGTGTGTTCCACGGTACATCCAGCTCGACCTCAAAATCGCGTGTCTCACCCGGATGAATGGTAAACGCGTACGGCAGGCTCCAGTGCGCCAATTGGTGCGTGCGTTTGACCCGCTGCATCTGACCGCCGCCGTTTTCCCGGTTGAGCGGCTCCTCGTCGATGTAACGGCAGCACAATTTGAGCTCAATGTTGTCGATCTCCTGTTGTGACGCACCACCATACACATGAATGGTGATGTTGACCGTCTGCCCCGGATACAACACTTCCTGGCGCAGCACCGAGTCGACTTTCGCTGAGCCGATACCAAAACTGGCGAGGGTTTTCTTGAAAAACGACATACACACCTCCTTGAATAAGGCCCATAGTAATCTGTCTTTTCCCTGAAACTCAAATCCGAAAGTGACAGGCTCCCGGATGAGATCACCAACATACACCCGGACGTCGCCCGGGTATATACACCAAATGGATTGATTAAATGTCGATCAATTCAACGGAAGCTGCTAATCTATTCGCGATATGCATGCATATCATTATTCCTGGCTGATTAATTGGATCGGCGAACGCCAGAAAGAGCCAAACTTCAACGTGTTTGAAGCCCAACTCATGGTCAGCCAGGCCATTCATTTGGCAATGGATATGCCTGACAGTTAGGTAAGTTAATGCGCCCAACAACCGTCAGGTTCTCGCAAACAAACCGCAGTGCAATGCGTCGTCGTAGTGGTTTCGCGGCTGCTCCGACTAGCAAAAAAACAGCGCCTGCGATGACTTTAGTTGAGCAGACTGCGCTTGCAGCCCCTGCGCCAAATAAAGTCGTTAAAGCGGCATAAGTCAAAAGCGCAGCTTCCACTGCGCTTTTTTATTGCCCGTCCGTCTCGCTCCTCCCCATAGTTGGTGTTCCTCGCCGGATCTGATACCTTACGACAAAGACCTATAAATTGTGTGGAGAACGTTATGCAATGCCATCGTATCGAAGAACTGGTTGAGCTGTTGCAACCCGAATGGCTCAAAGATCAGGAACTCAATTTGATGCAATTCATCGCCAAACTGGCCGCTGAAGCCGGTTATCAGGGCCCGCTTGAGGCACTGACCGATGACGTGCTCATCTATCACCTGAAAATGCGCAACAGCGGCAAAAACGAGATGATTCCAGGGCTGAAAAAAGACCAAGAAGACGATTTCAAAACCGCGATTTTGCGCGCTCGCGGGATCATCGATTGACCACGAAAACTGATTGACTGACAAGGCGACCTCGGGTCGCCTTGTTGCCATCTGATCGGAGATTTATTGCCAAAACTGTAGCGATCTTTGTTGTTAAAGGTTGATAGCGTTAAAGAAATGAAATTGTTATTGGTTGTATAATCGCCGTCCATAAGAATTTACTAAAATATTTAAAGCCCGGGCTGATTTTAGCGCCGCGGCACTGAAGCCATGTCACCGGAGCGGAATCGGCAGAAATTTCGCCCAGAGCTCAAGAAGGAAGCGTAATGAGTCAGGATAAAATCGACATCAAAGATGTGACGCCCAAAACCTTTAATCCCAAGACCCACAAAGGGAACCAGGACAGGTTTAATCCCGGCAACCGCATCTATGTCCGCGAGAGCAAAGGCACCTATCAACAATTGCGCCGCTACGGTGGCTGGTTTTTGCTGGTACTGTTTGCTGCCATTCCCTGGATTCCATACGGCGATCGCCAGGCGATTTTGCTGGACATCGGCAATCAGCAGTTCAACTTTTTCGGTACCACCCTTTACCCGCAGGATCTGACCCTGCTGGCGCTGCTGTTTATGATTGCCGCTTTCGGCCTGTTCTTTATCACCACTTTCCTCGGCCGGGTGTGGTGTGGCTATCTGTGCCCGCAGACGGTGTGGACCTTCATGTACATCTGGTTCGAGGAAAAGCTCGAAGGCAGTGCCAACAAACGCCGTAAACAGGACGCAGGCAAACTCACCGCCAATCTGGCACTGCGCAAAACCGCCAAACACGCAGCCTGGCTGGGGATTGCTCTCGCCACCGGGTTCACCTTTGTCGGCTACTTCGTGCCAATGCGGGATTTGGTGATCAATTTCTTTACCCTCAGCGCCAGCTTCTGGCCGGTTTTCTGGATCCTGTTTTTTGCCGCTTGTACCTATGGGAACGCCGGCTGGATGCGCTCTATCATGTGCATCCACATGTGTCCTTACGCCCGTTTCCAGTCCGCCATGTTCGACAAAGACACCTTCATCGTCGGTTATGACAACCAACGCGGCGAGCAACGCGGTCCCCGTCCGCGCAAAGCCGATCCCAAAGCGCTCGGACTGGGCGACTGTATTGACTGCGATCTGTGTGTGCAGGTCTGCCCAACTGGGATCGATATCCGCGATGGACTGCAATACGAGTGCATCAACTGTGGTGCCTGTATTGATGCCTGTGACAACACCATGGAGCGGATGGGGTACGCCAAAGGGCTGATCAGCTACACCACCGAACATCGCCTGGGCGGTAAACACACCAAGGTCATGCGGCCAAAACTGCTTGGCTACGGCGCCGTCATGGTGCTGATGATCGGTCTGTTCTTTGCTCAAGTCGCCAGTGTCGATCCAGCGGGCCTGAGCGTACTGCGAGACCGCAACCAGTTGTTCCGCATGAACGGCGCCGGCGAAGTAGAAAACACCTACACGCTGAAAATCATCAATAAGACCCAGCAGCTGCAGGAGTATCAACTCAGCGTGAAAGGGTTAAGTGATGTCTCCTGGTATGGTAAACAAACCGTGCAAGTCCAGCCCGGTGAAGTGTACAACCTGCCAATGAGCCTCGGGGTCAACCCGGACAGCCTGAGCAAACCGATCGCCACCATTCAGTTTGTGCTGTCAGATGAACAGGACTTTACCACCGAAGTGGAAAGCCGCTTTATTAAGAAGCTCTAACCCGCTCAATTAAGGCTCAGCAATGAGCCTTTTTTATTGCCCACCGGAAAGCGGTCAACTCATGCTAGTATTAAGGGAGTTTTATCAATCAAGCATTTATATGACCGAACAAGCCTTTAATTTTGACGCCCTGACTCCGGATTTTATGTGGTATGCCCTCGAAAGCATCGGCATCCGCGCCGAGTCGGGATTTCTGCCGCTCAACAGCTACGAAAACCGCGTCTATCAGTTCAGTGATGAAGACCGGCGCCGTTTTGTGGTCAAGTTCTATCGCCCCGGGCGCTGGAGCCCTGAGCAAATTCAGGAAGAACACGACTTTACCCAGGAGCTGTTGGAAGCCGACATTCCAGTCGCCCCACCCGTACGCTTACACGGTGCCACGTTGCATCACTACCAGGGGTATCTGTTTGCGCTGTTTGCCAGCGTCGGCGGGCGTCAGTTTGAGGTCGACAACCTTGACCAACTCGAAGGCGTTGGGCGCTTTCTCGGCCGGATCCACAAAGTCGGCAGCCGACAGCCATTCCAGCACCGCCCGACCCTCGGCCTGGACGAATACCTTTATCAGCCGCGGGCACTGCTGCAACAGTCGCCGTTTATTCCGCCGCATCTGCAAACGGCGTTTTTTAACGACCTCGATCTGTTGATCACTGAGCTGGAGCAACACTGGCGTCCGGATGCTCAGCTTATCCGGCTGCACGGTGACTGCCACCCGGGTAACATTCTGTGGCGCGACGGGCCGATGTTTGTCGATCTAGACGACAGCCGCAATGGTCCGGCCGTGCAGGACTTGTGGATGCTGCTCAGTGGCGAGCGCGGTGACAAACTGATGCAGTTGGATGTCATTCTGGACGCGTACCAGGAGTTTTGCGATTTCAATCCGGCCGAATTGAAACTTATCGAGCCATTGCGTGGTCTACGAATGGTGCATTACATGGCATGGCTAGCAAAACGCTGGCAGGATCCCGCATTTCCGATTGCTTTCCCCTGGTTTGATGATCCAAAGTATTGGGAAAGTCAGGTCCTGGCGTTTAAAGAGCAGATCGCCGCTTTAGGCGAAGCGCCGCTGTCTCTGATGCCACACTATTAGCCGTTAGACAAGAAATCATGGAGAACACAATGAAAAAGCTGTTTGCCTTTGCTGCAACACTGATGTTGAGCCTGAGCGCCCACGCGGCTCAGTTTAAAGAAGGCGTCAACTACACCCAGGTCGACAATCTTGAGCCCGCGGCCAAGCCGACCGTGAGCGAGTTTTTCTCGTTTTACTGTCCGCACTGTAACGAGTTTGAGCCTGTCATTCAGCAACTCAAACAGCGTCTGCCTGCGAACGCTACCTTGCAGAAAAATCACGTCTCGTTCATGGGTGGCAACATGGGCGAAACCATGAGCAAAGCCTACGCGACCATGGTGGTTCTCGGCGTGGAAGACAAAATGGTGCCAGTGATGTTCAACCGCATTCACAACCTGCGTAAGCCACCTAAAGACGCCGCAGAACTACGCCAGATCTTCATCGATGAAGGTGTGGATGGCAAGAAGTTCGATGCCGCATTCAACGGCTTTGCCGTCGACTCGATGGTGCGCCGCTCTGACAAACAGTTCCAGGACGCGGGTCTGCGCGGCGTACCGTCCGTGATTGTTAACAACAAGTACCTGGTTCAAACACAGGGACTGCAGTCACTTGACCAATACTTCGAACTGGTTAACTACCTGCTGACACTCAAGTAATTCGCAGACACAAAAAAACCAGCCGCTGTGGCTGGTTTTTTTCACAGCGACCGTTACGGCTGCTGCGTGCACCGCGCTTTCGACAGCAATTCGTCGGGCGCGCGGCGGTAAATCTGCGCCAGCCGGGCGTCTTTGTCCTGCCATAGCTGCCCCAGCCAGTGCTGAAACTGGCGCTTGTAAGGTTTGTCATTGAAATAGTCGCCCTGCACCTGCTCATCCACGGGCAGCACTTTGACATGCACCACCACTTTTCGCATCCGCCCCATGAGCGCATCGCGAAACGGTTTGTCGCGGTTGTCGGGGTACGCCAGCGTGACGTCGATGATCTTATCAAACTGCTCACCCATCGCCGCCAGGGTGTAGGCAATCCCACCGGATTTCGGCGCCAACAGATGCTGATAGCCAGCGCGGCTGGCCGCCTGCTTTTCTGCGGTAAAACGGGTGCCCTCGACATAATTCACCACCGTGGTCGGGGTGTGGCGGAATTTGGCGCAGGAGCGACGGGTGGTGAGCAGATCCTGGCCGCGCTTTTCCGGATGACGCAGCAGATATTCACGCGAATAGCGGCGCATAAACGGCATATCCAGAGC
Source organism: Vibrio sp. V38_P2S17PM301 (assembly GCF_009904845.1). Lineage (NCBI taxonomy): Bacteria > Pseudomonadati > Pseudomonadota > Gammaproteobacteria > Vibrionales > Vibrionaceae > Vibrio > Vibrio sp. V38_P2S17PM301. Next base: position 21,365 of record NZ_WXWO01000053.1, read on the forward strand.
CCAGCAACCCATGCCGATAAAGGGCACATAGAGCAGTTGCTGTTTGAGAAAAAACTTCGGCATCGGCAAGCTATCTTTGAATACGCCACACAGCACGACGATGTCAGTCCAGCTGAGGTGGTTGCTGATCAGCAGATACCAGCCATCTTTTTTCAGCCCATCCAGTCCCTGAACGTCCCACTCAATCTGGTTGGTGAGATTCAGCACTGCATGATTCACGCTCGCCCACAACCACATCACCCGATTGGCCAACTGTGTCCCTTTTGCTTTCAGCGCCGGTGTGGGGATCAGCAGCTTCAAAATTGCAATCAGACAGATCACCACAGAACACACCGCAGAGTTCAGTGCCACCAGGAAAACATTCAGGATCAGGATAAGATAAGCCAACATGATTGATTAACGCGCCAGAAATGTGAACAATAAAACAGCGTGTAATTATACAAGGCCCAATTCACATTGGAATCGCCAGACCAATGGTCTGATTAGTTTTATTGTGCTCGTGCCTGCACAAATGCAACAGACAGTTGCGACATTTATCATCAAAAACAAGGAGCTTAACGCATGATGCGTGCGATCCCCATCTTTTCACTGAGTGTGCTGGCCTTACCAGTTCACGCAGCGCTGGCCCCACAAGCAGGCCTGAGCGGCGAAATTGCATTCAACGTCGGTTACACCTCAAGCACCTCCAATTTTAATACCGACGGCGACAAAACCATCCGCTCACTCGATCACGAAGCCAGCTCTGAGAGTGGTTTCCTGCTGGCACCACTTGGCAGCGTCGCCTATACCTTCGGCAGCGCCCGCCAGCAACAGATCTACGCCGGTACCTCGCGTGAAGACATCGCGGTCGGGACACTGGCGTTTGAACTGGGGTACAAGTATCAAATGCCCGGTGGCACCATCGTCGACGTATCCGTGTTACCCACTATTCTCTCTGGTGAAGTATGGCGCAATCCGTACGCCACCGACGTCGCGCGTAAAGAGACCGATGTGGACGGCATCGCCTACCGTTTTAAACTCGACAACATCGGCGGCACGCCTCTGACGCTGGACTTTGCCTACGGCCAGAAAGACGTTGACCACGATGACGTCACCGACCGCGACCTGCGACGCGATGGCGACCTCTACTACGCCAAAGCTCAGTATCGTCTGCCGTTAAGCCGCAGCGTGTTCCTGATGCCGGCCGCGACCTACATCCACTTTGATGCCGACGGCCGCGCCAACAGTTATGACCAATACGGCGCGGAACTCAGCCTGTTCCAATCGTTCGGCGCGCACAATCTGGCTCTGACGGCTGGGTACGCCACACGTGATTTTGAGCATGGCGCTGCCACCTTCAACGGCCGCGCGCGCGACGAAGATGAACTAAGCCTGTTTGCCGCTTACGAATATCAGCAACCGTTCGGCTGGCAGAACTGGTCACTGGTGGCCCTTGGCGGCTACAGCGAAACCAGTGCCAACCTCGACTTTTACGACGCGTCGGAATACTTGCTCTCGCTGGGTGTCAACTACACCTTCTGATCCTCACACCGCCTGCGCGGTGAGCTGTTTGAGCAGCCGATCCATTGCCCGGTATCCCAATGCTTCCGCCAAATGGGGCCGGGCAATCTGTTCGGTCCCTTCCAGATCCGCAATGGTGCGCGCCACTTTGATGATGCGGTGATAAGCTCGAATCGACAGCCCCAACCGGTGCAGCGCACTTTCAAGAAACTGCGCATCGGCTTTCGCCAGCGGGCAGTGGCGCTCAATTTCCCGACTGCCAAGCAAAGCATTGGCTTTCCCGCTGCGGCTGAGCATCTGCGTTCTGGCCTGCGCCACCCGACCGCGAACCACCTCCGTCGGCTCACCGCGATCGCCGCCTTCCGCCAACGTGCCCTGTGGCAGGGACGGAATTTCGATCGACATATCAAACCGATCCAGCAGCGGCCCGGACAGACGGCTCAGATAACGCAGGATGATTTGCGGGTTGACCCGTGCCTGATTGCCTTCGTAGTAGCCCGTCGGGCTGGGATTGAGCGCCCCCACCAACTGAAAACGGGCCGGAAAGCGGGTCTTCCCCTGAGCTCGTGAAATGATGATCTCCCCGGATTCCAGCGGCTCACGCAGCGAATCCAACACCTTGCGTTCGAACTCCGGCATCTCGTCGAGAAACAGCAGGCCATTGTGTGCCAGCGAAATTTCCCCCGGACGGGGCACCGAGCCGCCGCCCACCAACGCAGCCATCGAACTGGAATGGTGCGGCGCGCGAAACGGACGCAGTTTCCAGTTGTGCTGATTGATCTCCTGTTGGGTAAGGGAGGCGATCGAAGCTGTCTCCATCGCCTCTTCATCATTCATCTCCGGCAACAGATCGCACAATCGCGACGCCAACATGGTTTTACCGGTTCCGGGCGGACCCAGAAACAGCAGGTTGTGATTACCCGCCGCGGCGATTTCCAGTGCGCGTTTGCCCTGTTGCTGGCCGATAATGTCCTGTAAATCCCGTCCGGATGCACGGCGTTCACCCTGGTCAGGTGACCGATGCAACCCCAGCGCCTGCTGGCCACACAGATCCGCACACACCTCTAGCAACGCCTGCGCCGATTTATGCGGTGCGGCCCCCACCAGCGCCGCCTGATCGCCATTGTCATGCGGCACGATCAGCGCGCGGCCAATATGCTTGGCCGCCAGAGCTGCTGGCAATACCCCTTTGACCGGCCGGAGCGCGCCGGATAACGCCAGCTCGCCGACAAACTCGCACTCGTTCAGACGAGTGCGCGGCAGCTGCTCTGAAGCGGCCAGTATTCCGAGCGCAATTGGCAGATCAAAACGGCCGCCCTCTTTGGGCAAATCCGCCGGCGCAAGATTGACCGTGATCCGTTTGGCCGGAAACTCGAAACGCGAGTTGATGATCGCGCTGCGCACCCGATCTTTGGCTTCTTTGACGGTGGTTTCCGGCAACCCCACTAAGGTGAAACCCGGCATTCCGTTACTGATGTGTACTTCCACCGTCACCGGCGGCGCTTCCACCCCGACACTGGCACGGCTGTGGATAATGGCTAAGCCCATAAACCTTCCTTGTTACTGATTACAAACCATTCATCCCTGTTATCGGCACGAATACGATCGAGCAACCTTGTTATATAGCGCGTACAAATGCTGACGGAATGTGAAAAAAGAATGAGTTTTTGCTTGTCAATTAACAGAAAGGTGTGTTAACACTAGAGACGCAAACCGTTTCGTACCATATTTACGCAACACAACAAGACGAAAAAATAATGACGATTAACGCCCGCTTCAACGCACTTATTACCCTGATTATCGTGGTCCTGATTGGTACCGCGCGGGGGATTGTGGGCGACAAATAACCACAAATTCAAAAAAACCCCCGCACTGAAAAGTCCGGGGGTTTTTTTACAGCTCAAGAAGCTGCAATGGACACATAACGACAAGTCGAGAATGACAGGAAGAACGGGAGCGCACATGCCGTGCAACACAACACAACAAGGCTACCAGGGTAGTCAGGGAGGCTTACGATGACAGGTGCTCAATTAGTCGTAGCCGCATTAAAACAACAAGGCATCCAAACCGTGTTTGGTTATCCGGGTGGCGCCATCATGCCAATCTACGATGCCTTGTACGACGGCGGGGTAGAACATATCCTCTGCCGTCACGAACAGGGCGCGGCCATGGCCGCCATCGGAATGGCCCGGGCCACTCAGGATGTGGCAGTCTGTATGGCCACCTCCGGGCCGGGCGCCACCAATCTGGTGACAGGTCTGGCCGATGCTTTTCTCGACTCCATCCCCTTAGTCGCCATCACCGGCCAGGTCGCCAGCTCTCACATCGGGACCGATGCGTTTCAGGAAATGGATGTCATCGGCATGTCACTGGCGTGTACCAAGCACAGTTATCTGGTGACCGACATCGAGGAACTGGCGCCAACGCTGGCCGAAGCGTTCGAAGTGGCCAAAACAGGCCGACCCGGTCCGGTCATTGTCGATATCGCCAAAGATGTCCAGTTGGCCCAGACACCAGTTACGGTACTGCCTCCCTTTACTCCACCTCCCGCCCCCCGAGCCAGCGATGATGCTCTGGTCAAAGCTCAAACCCTGTTATCCCAAAGTACCCGTCCGGTGTTGTACGTCGGCGGCGGGGTCCAACTGGCCAAAGCCACACACGCGGTACGCGAGTTCCTGCGTCTCAATCCGATGCCCACCGTCAGCACGCTCAAGGGCCTTGGCACCATCGAACGCCACGATCCCCACTATCTCGGTATGCTGGGCATGCACGGCACCAAAGCCGCCAACCTGGTGGTACAGGAGTGTGATCTGCTGATTGCCGTCGGTGCACGTTTTGATGACCGGGTGACGGGCAAACTCGATACCTTTGCGCCACACGCCAAAGTCATCCATATCGACATCGACGCTGCCGAAATTCATAAGTTGCGCGAGGCACATGCGCCGCTGCGCGGGGAAATCGTCGATCTGCTGCCAAAACTGGAACTGACCCAGGATATCTCCCCTTGGGTTCACCACAGCGAAAGCCTGCGCAGCGGATTCAAATGGCGCTATGACCATCCGGGCGAACTGATCTATGCCCCACTGCTGCTGAAGCAGCTATCCGACATGATGCCAGACAGCGCCATCGTGTCGACCGATGTCGGCCAGCATCAGATGTGGGCCGCGCAGCACATTCAGCCACGCGAACCGCAGAATTTCATCACTTCTGCCGGTCTGGGCACCATGGGCTTCGGTCTGCCGGCCGCCATGGGCGCCGCGGTCGCAAGACCCGATGATCAGTCTATCCTTATTTCAGGAGACGGCTCATTTATGATGAACGTGCAGGAGCTCGGCACACTCAAACGCCGCCAGATCCCAGTCAAGATGGTATTGCTCAACAACCAGCGTCTCGGCATGGTGCGTCAGTGGCAGTCACTGTTCTTTGACGGTCGCCACAGTGAGACCATTCTCGATGACAACCCGGATTTCGTGATGCTGGCCAAGGCGTTTGATATTCCAGGAAAAACCATCACCCGTAAAGAGGAAGTGCTGCCCGCCCTGGAAGAAATGCTGGCGAGTAAAACCGCCTACCTGCTGCACGTGCTGATCGATGAAGAAGAAAATGTCTGGCCGCTGGTTCCGCCGGGCGCTTCAAACAATGACATGCTGGAGAACACCTAACATGGAAAGATACCTGATAGACATCAAAGCGGATGATAAACCCGTGCTGCTGGAACGTGTACTGCGTGTCACCCGCCACCGGGGTTTTGTGATCAAACAGGTCGCCGCGACCCAGAATCACGCCAGCAAAATTGCCAGTGTGGAAATCATTGTCGACAGCGACCGCCCTATCTCATTCCTGACCAATCAGATAGAAAAGTTGTGGGATATTCGCAGCGTTGACGTTACTTTAATCAAGAGTAACGAACTCCCGAACAACAACTTACAACACAAAGTTTGCGCATAAGGAAGGCAATGATGGCAACAAAAACAGCAGAATACATTTGGTTTAACGGCAAGCTGGTCCCTTGGGCAGAAGCGAACGTCCACGTGCTGACCCATGCGATGCACTACGGCACCTCCGTGTTTGAAGGCGTCCGTTGTTACAACACGCCAAACGGACCGATTGTCTTCCGTCATCGTGAACATGCGCAGCGCCTCAAGGATTCCGCCAAGATATACCGCTTCCCGATCCCTTACTCGGTCGATGAACTGATGGAAGCGACCCGCGAAACCCTACGCGAAAACAAACTCGATAGCGCCTACATTCGTCCGCTGGCGTTTGTCGGCAACGTCGGCCTTGGCGTTTGCCCGCCTGCCGACACCGCAATGGACGTGATCATCGCTGCGTTCCCCTGGGGCGCGTATCTGGGGGAAGAAGCGCTGGAAAACGGCGTCGACGCCATGATTTCCAGTTGGAACCGCGCGGCACCCAACACCATTCCGACCTCCGCCAAAGCCGGCGGCAATTACCTGTCATCACTGCTGGTCGGTGGTGAAGCGCGTCGTCACGGCTACGATGAGGGCATCGCGCTCAGCGTTGACGGTTACCTGTCAGAAGGGGCAGGCGAGAACATCTTCGTGATCAAAAACGGCGTGTTGACCACCCCACCAGCGACCGCCGCCATTCTGCCGGGCATCACCCGCGATTCGATCATGACCATCGCCCGCGACAAAGGCTACGAAGTGCGCGAAGCCAACATTTCGCGCGAAGCCCTTTACCTGGCGGACGAAGTGTTTATGACCGGTACCGCCGCAGAAATTGTGCCGGTGCGCAGCATTGACCGTATCGACATCGGCGCCGGCAAACGCGGCCCGATCACCCAAGATCTACAAGCAGCTTACTTCGGCCTGTTCAACGGCACCACCGAAGACAAGTGGGGCTGGTTAGATTACGTATACCCACAAGCGAAGTAACAAGGACAAGGAAATGCCAAAATACAGATCAGCCACCACCACCCATGGCCGCAACATGGCCGGCGCCCGCGCACTGTGGCGCGCCACCGGCGTCAAAGACGAAGACTTCGGTAAACCGATCATCGCGGTGGTGAACTCCTTCACCCAATTCGTACCGGGGCACGTACACCTCAAAGATCTTGGCCAGCTGGTGGCACGAGAAATCGAAGCCGCCGGCGGGATCGCCAAAGAATTCAACACCATCGCCGTCGACGACGGCATCGCCATGGGCCACGGCGGCATGCTCTACTCACTGCCTTCGCGCGAGCTGATTGCCGATTCTGTCGAATACATGGTCAATGCCCACTGTGCCGATGCCATGGTGTGTATCTCCAACTGTGACAAAATCACCCCGGGGATGCTGATGGCGTCAATGCGCCTGAACATTCCGGTGATCTTCGTCTCCGGCGGCCCCATGGAAGCGGGTAAGACCAAACTGTCAGATCAGATCATCAAACTCGATCTGGTTGATGCAATGATTCAGGGCGCCGACCCGAAAGTCTCTGACCAGCAAAGCGAACAGATTGAACGCTCAGCGTGCCCAACCTGTGGGTCGTGTTCAGGCATGTTTACCGCCAACTCCATGAACTGTCTGACGGAAGCGCTCGGTCTGTCACAGCCAGGTAACGGTTCACTGCTGGCCACCCATGCCGACCGCAAAGAGCTGTTCCTCAGCGCCGGTCGCCGCATCGTCGAGCTGACCCGCCGTTACTATGAACAAGACGACGCCACAGCCCTGCCACGCAACATCGCCACCAAAGCCGCGTTCGAGAACGCTATGGCACTCGATATTGCCATGGGCGGTTCCACCAATACCGTCCTACACCTGTTGGCGGCGGCACAAGAAGGCGACGTCGACTTTGATATGACCGACATCGACCGTATGTCCCGTCAGGTTCCGCACCTGTGTAAAGTGGCCCCGTCGACCCAGAAATACCACATGGAAGACGTGCACCGCGCCGGCGGCGTGATTGGCATTCTGGGTGAGCTGAACCGCGCCGGCCTGCTGCACAACCAGTCCAAAACCGTACTCGGCCTGACCTGGGAAGAACAACTGGCGCAATACGACATCATGCAGACCCAGTCGGAGCAGGTAAAATCCTTCTACCGCGCAGGTCCCGCCGGCATCCGCACCACTCAGGCCTTCTCCCAAGATTGTCGCTGGGACACACTGGATGACGACCGTGAACAGGGCTGTATCCGTACCCAAGAGCACGCGTTCAGTCAGGATGGCGGCTTGGCCGTACTGAAAGGCAATATCGCTCTGGATGGCTGTATCGTGAAAACCGCCGGGGTTGACGAAAGCATTCTGAAATTCACCGGCCCGGCCGTGGTGTTCGAAAGCCAGGAAGACGCCGTGGACGGCATTCTCGGTGGCAAAGTCAAAGCTGGCGATGTGGTGGTGATCCGCTATGAAGGTCCGAAAGGCGGCCCGGGCATGCAGGAAATGCTTTATCCGACCACCTACCTGAAATCAATGGGACTGGGCAAAGAGTGTGCGCTGCTGACCGATGGCCGTTTCTCCGGCGGCACCTCGGGCTTGTCAATTGGCCATGCCTCTCCGGAAGCGGCCAACGGCGGCGCCATTGGTCTGGTGCAAGATGGCGACCAGATTGCGATTGATATTCCAAACCGCACCATCGCTTTGCAAGTACCGGAGCAGGAACTGGCCGAACGTCGCAGCCGTCAGGATCAACTTGGCTGGAAACCGGTGTCGCGTCAGCGTGAGGTGTCTTTTGCACTCAAAGCATACGCCAGCATGGCCACCAGTGCCGACAAAGGTGCGGTCCGTGATAAGTCCAAACTTGAGGACTAGCGGATGACACGAACCCATCAAACTGGCGCAGACTATCTGCGCCAGATCCTGCGGGCACCGGTGTACGAAGTAGCCACGGTCACGCCGCTGCAGGCCATGCCGCGCTTGTCGGCCCGGATCCACAACAGCGTGCAAATCAAACGCGAAGACCGCCAGCCGGTGCATTCATTTAAGCTGCGCGGCGCCTACAACATGGTCGCCAGCCTGACAGACGCGCAGAAAGCCGCTGGCGTGATCGCCGCCTCGGCGGGCAACCACGCTCAGGGACTGGCCCTGTCCGGCACCCGGCTCGGGATCCGCACCACCATCGTCATGCCAAAAACCACACCGGATATCAAAGTGGATGCGGTACGCAGCTTCGGCGGTAACGTGGTACTGCACGGCAACAACTTTGATGAAGCGAAAGCCGAAGCCGAACGCCTGTCGGCCGAACACGGCTATACGTTTGTCCCACCATTTGATCATCCGCTGGTGATCGCCGGTCAGGGCACCATCGGGATGGAAATGCTGCAGCAAAACGGCCATTTGGATTATATTTTTGTCCCCGTTGGCGGCGGCGGTCTGGCCGCCGGAGTCGCGGTGCTGATCAAACAGCTGATGCCGGAAATCAAAGTGATTGCGGTGGAACCGGAAGATTCAGCCTGCCTTAAAGCGGCACTGGATGCCGGAGAGCCCGTGGTGCTGGATCAGGTCAGCATGTTTGCCGACGGCGTGGCCGTCAAACGCATCGGAGAGGAAACCTTTCGTTTGTGTCAGCAGTACATCGATGACCACATTACCGTGTCGAGCGATGAAATTTGTGCGGCGGTCAAGGACATCTTTGAAGATACCCGCGCGATCGCCGAACCTTCCGGGGCGCTGGCACTGGCCGGCCTGAAAAAGTTCACCGAAAAGCATCAGCTCCGGGGCAAACAACTGGGCACCGTGCTGTCGGGCGCCAACACCAACTTCCATGGTCTGCGCTACGTATCGGAACGCTGTGAACTGGGTGAGAAACGCGAAGGCTTGCTGGCCGTCACCATTCCTGAACGTCAGGGGGCCTTTTTTGAGTTTTGTAACCTGATCGGCGGCCGCGCCGTGACGGAGTTTAACTACCGTTACAATGACGACGAGCTGGCCAACATTTTTGTCGGTGTCCGTCTGCAAGGCGGGCAGGAAGAACTGGACCACATCATTCAGGATCTACGCGACGGCGGCTATCCGGTGGTTGACTTGTCTGACGATGAGATGGCCAAGCTGCACGTGCGTTACATGATCGGTGGTAAACCGTCCAAGCCGCTCAAAGAACGCCTGTACAGTTTTGAGTTTCCCGAGTACCCGGGCGCGCTGCTGAAATTCCTCAGCACACTGGGCACACACTGGAACATCAGCCTGTTCAACTACCGCAATCACGGTGCCGATTACGGTCGCGTACTGTGTGGCTTTGAACTCGATGAGCACGATTTAGCCCGTTTTTCCGCCCATCTGCGTGAGCTGGGTTATCAATGTAAAGACGAAAGCGACAACCCTGCCTACCGTTTCTTCCTCTCTTGATCCAAAGCCAGTCGCTGTGACTGGCTTTGTACTATTCTCTAGGGACGATTTCGGCCCACCTCTATGCGCTTTGCGCATAAATATAATGCTAAAGTTTCATTTTAGTCATACTCAATGAGCCGCTACACTAACCTCAGTATCAATATTGCTGCACAACTGTGGAGACCCTTATGTTTAATGCGCTGATTCTTAACCAAGAAGACAAACGTACTATCGCTGCCATCGAACAGATCGACGAGGCACAACTGCCTGAAGGCGACGTGCTGATCGACGTCGATTACTCGTCACTCAACTACAAAGATGGCCTGGCAATCACAGGGAAAGGCAAAATCATCCGTAATTTTCCGATGGTGCCGGGCATCGATCTGGCAGGACGTGTGATCAGCTCACAGGACAACCGTTACCAGCCCGGCGATCAGGTGGTCCTGACGGGGTGGGGGGTGGGTGAAAACCACTGGGGTGGCATGGCACAACGTGCATGTCTCAAAGCCGACTGGCTGGTGCCCCTGCCGCAGGGTATCGACAGTAAAAAAGCCATGATGGTGGGTACCGCGGGATTCACCGCCATGCTGTGTGTTCAAGCTCTGCTGGATGCCGGCATCAAACCTGAACACGGCGAAATTCTGGTCACTGGCGCCAGTGGCGGAGTTGGCTCGGTCGCCGTCACCTTGCTGGCGCAGCTGGGCTACCAAGTGGCTGCAGTCACTGGCCGTGTGGCGCAAAACGGCCCGTTGCTGGAGCAACTCGGCGCCAGTCGCATCATCGATCGCAGTGAATTTGACGCGCCGGCTCGTCCGCTGGAAAAACAGCTGTGGGCAGGCGCAGTCGACACTGTGGGCAGTACAATGCTGGCGAAAGTGCTGGCTCAGATGGACTACAACAGCGCCGTCGCTGCCTGTGGCCTGGCAGGCGGTTTCGATCTGCCGACCACCGTCATGCCATTTATCCTGCGCAACGTACGCCTGCAAGGGGTGGACTCCGTGATGTGTCCGATCGACAAGCGTGTCGCCGCGTGGGAAAAACTGGTCGCTCTGCTGCCAGACAGCTTCTTTGAGCAAGCGTGTACCGAAGTGCCGCTGGAGCAGGCGCCAAAATACGCCGAAGACATCACCAAGGGTCAGGTGACGGGTCGAGTCGTGATCAAACTGTAACGCCCCAGCCAAACAGCAACAGCCGGGCACGGAAATGCCCGGCTGTTGGCGTTTTAAAAGGCCTGTGAACCCAATAAATGCCTATCAACCGGGCTTGGCTTACCGTACCTATCGTTGTGCTGGTGGTACGCTTCGGCCGTTTGGCTGACACTGCCATCAAAACGCGGGTCCTGCGGACGCTCTTGACTGTTGATGAACAGTGCCACATCCCAGGCCTGCTGATCAGACAAACTGTAACGCTCACCCAGCGGCATATTGGCTTTGATGAAGTTGGCAGCGGTGTTGATCTGATGCATCCCCGCGCCCCAGTTGTAGCTGTCTTTACCCCACAACGGAGGGAAGACATAGCGATTATCGACCTGTTGGCCCTCTCCATTCTTACCATGACACACCGCGCACTCTGAGGCGTACACACGTTGACCGCGGACAAAATCCGGTTCGGCGGGCGCATGGCTCATTTTAGCGTAGCTACGACCCGGTTTCAGCCAGATCAGGATAGGTAGACTGTGCCTGAGCGGACAGCAGCCCGGGATCAGCGGTGGCCGACAGCGAAAATACCATCGGCAGGCAAGCCACCCTGTGATCTTTTTTAACCAAGTCCCATATCTTCGATTCGCTTTGCAATCAAGCGGCTACACTCTTCTTTGACGATAGCACGCAACCATTCCTGTGACGGAGAATGCTCGCATCTCGGGTGCCAAATCATCGAATAATCGAACGGCATAAACTGAAAAGGCAGCGGTTTGACCACCAAATCGAAACGTTCCGCGACCAGGTAGGCCAAGTCGGCCGGTACGGTGATGATCAGCGGCAAGGTATCGATGATCGCCAGCGCCGCTTCCAGATGATAGGCGCGCAGCACCATACGACGCTCAGGCTGATCACTCAGTGCCTGATCAAGCAGCGCTTTCACGCCGTCACTGATGGCAATCATGGCGTGTGGATGAGTCAGGTAATCGTTCAGGGTCAGCGGCAACTCAGCCAAAGGATGATGGCGCGACAACAGGCACAATACACCGACCCGGCCCAGCACTTCGCTGCGCAGCGGATCCAAGGACCCGGTCGGACGACAGATCGCTAAGTCGGCGCCGGCGTGCATCAACTGATCGCTCAGCCGATCATGTTGCAACGGCGGAAACTCAAACGATACTCGCGGCGCTTCCTGATAAATTCTGGGGAGCGCAAACGGCAGAATGGTCTGCATGGCGTAATCGGTAGTGGCGATGGTGAAGGTTTGTTCACAGCTGCGCGGTTCAAACTCAACCGGCGACAATAACTGGCGCAGCGACTCAAGCGGCTCACCGAGTGAACGATTAATTTCCAGCGCTTTTTCGGTTGGTACCAAATGCTGTCCCTGGCGAGAAAAGAGCGGGTCGCCGAGTAACTCACGTAAACGGCCGAGCACACGACTCATCGCCGACTGGCTCAGGCTGAGCCGGGCGGCCGCTTTACTGACGCTGCTCTCTTCAATCAATACTCGCAACGCCACCAGCAAATTCAGATCACGGCGGTAAATGTCTTCCAGTTCCACTCTATTATACCCATGCAGTTATCAGGGACACCGTGGTGATTGTAACCGCAAGTGAGAAAAAATCCCCGCTTTCGATGCCACACGCCTAATCTAAAGAGAGGCTCTATCACTCGCAGTCGGAGGCAAATACATGGACGAACTGATGGCATCATCACTTAACGCCCTGATTAATGCCTATCGTGCGCTGTGTTTCCCTGGAGTGTTTTTCATCCTGGTTGCGCTGTTGATCCACCGTCAAAAGCTACTGACCAACTGGCGACCCGTACTGACGGAAAGCACCACCAATCTGATGCTGCTCACCATCAATATCCTGCTCACTGCGCCCATCATTGCCTATCTCGACGTCACACTGCGCGGCATGAATTTGGCGTTGATTGCCGCATCAAGCTGGGAAGCCCTCCCGCCATGGCTGCTGATCGTGGTGGTGGTGTTCGTCGGTGACTTCGTCGGCTACTGGCGTCACCGCTTCGAGCATTCGCTGCTGCTGTGGCCGTCGCACAGCACCCATCACTCCGATACACACATGACCTGGCTGACACTGGAACGCTTTCACCCGCTCAACCGGCTCTCCACCTTTTTCATCGACACCAGTTGCCTGCTGCTGCTTGGGTTCCCAGTTTGGGCGGTGCTGGTGAACAACATTGTCAGACACTACTATGGCTACTTTATTCATGCCGACATTCCAATCGATTATGGCCGGCTTGCGCCCTGGTTTGTGTCTCCGATGATGCACCGCTGGCACCACGCCAATGACCGCAACGCCTATCAGGCAAACTTTGCCACGGTGTTTGCCCTGTTTGACCGCTGGTTCGGCACCTACTACGTTCCAGCCTATGCCCCGCCTCGGCTTGGTGTGCCGTCTCACAGTGGCGGTGGCAGCTATTTACAACAGCTGCGTTACCCGTTTTTACCCTCGTCTTACCGCAAGATCTGGCAGTGGAAACGGCACAACGGTCCGGGCAACGAGCCGGTCGATTTTCAGGCAAAAAAATCCCGCCTTTCAGCGGGGAAGCCCAAGAAAAATGGGGATAGTGTCGGAATGTAATTGAGCGTAGTACTACAAGTGCGTTAATTGTTTTGCTCTTCAGATGAACCTTGCCAGCGGCGCATCTCGAGCCAAATCCCTAACATGGTGGCACACATGCCGATCAAGGGCATGAATGACGTCTCTGCTGGCGAACGCAGGACAAGTGCGCAGAAAGAAATAAAACACAGAACCGAGTAGATGGTCAGTCTATCCAGGGCTGTTAACATAGGCGCTCCTTGTCGTTTGTTACCAACTTGTTAATTAAGTTAAAACAAATTGATCTGTTTGCCAAGGGGTTATTGAATATTTTTTCTCCAGCAGTATTATTTAGCCTCTCCAGACGTATTTAAGAGATGACCATGACATTCAATGCAGAGCAGGCAACCCTAACGTTAGAGGCAGAAGGACTTCGCTGCCCGGAGCCGGTGATGATGGTCAGGAAGACAATTCGTAACATGCAGGACGGGGATGTGTTACTGGTGAAAGCGGACGACCCGTCAACAACCCGTGATATTCCCAGCTTCTGTCGTTTTATGGATCACCAGTTGATGGCCGCGCAAACCGACACCCTGCCCTATCAGTATTTGATCAAGAAAGGGCTCAACTGAGCGCGAGACCAATGTAAAAAAGGCTGCCTGAGGCAGCCTTTTTGTTATTCATCATAATCGATGCGATGTACCTCAGCCTGTAACTGTTGGAGTTGCTGTTTCATCGCTCGCATCTCTTTGTGCATCGGGATGATATGCGCGACCCGAATCCAGGCTTCGACAGTCAAACCGGTCAGGATGATCGCACCGGCCACCATGGGCAACCACATATCGGTTAACGCCATGCCCAATAGCGTTAACACCAGTCCAAAGGTAAACAAATAGCTCTGACTTTTCGGGGTCATCCCCATATAACGTGTCAGCATACTTCTGCCCTCCCGCCACCAAGTACATGATAAAAGTAGCATGACCTTGATGGCCCTGATAGCTCAGCGCTTATGCAAATCCGGCTTTTCTCTCAGAGTATGATCTGGCGCAAACATCGCTGAGTTGCTGTGTTTTAACCCCATTTTCGCGTCAGTTAGGAAAAGAACGCCGCACCGATGGCCAGAATAACGAACAGGATCGCGGTGACTTTGCGGATCAGATTTAACGGGAGCTTATCGGCCGACAATCTGCCAAGCAGTACCACTGGCACATTCGCCAGCAACATCCCCAACGTGGTGCCCACAATCACCCAGCCCAGAGCATCGGCGTACTGTGCGCCAAGAATCGACGTCGCAATCTGAGTTTTATCGCCGATTTCCGCCACAAAAAACGCGATAAAGCTGGCGATAAACGGTCCGCGACTGGATATCGACTCATCGTCATCGAGTTTATCCGGGATCAACACCCAACCGGCCATAACGAGGAAACTGATCACCAGAACCCACTTGAGGATTTCGGGGGACAGAAAATCGGCGACTACCACACCAAGCCAGGCGGCCAGGGCGTGATTGGCCAGGGTCGCTGCCAAAATCGCAGCAATGATGGGTAACGGTTTACGATAACGGCTTGCCAGCAGTAGAGACAGCAATTGGGTCTTATCGCCAATTTCGGCTAAGGCCACCGTAGTAATTGAAATAGCTAAAACGCTCACGACATGCTCTTTGGGGCAGGGATTATAATTTTAACCGTAGACAAACCTCGCGCCCCACCCCGGTTCACGATGTTTGTCTAAGGTCTTGCTAAACCCATCCAGCGATGAGCCTCGAACGCCATGGTGATTTGGCACCAATTATGTTGACGGACGAACCAGATAACCAAGAATGGTGACCGGGTAAGCTACTCCCCAAAGACGGCGGAATTCTAATCAGGCTAACGCCAGATCTCAAGTAAGAAATCCATCAAAAGTGGCCTTTTTGGCGATTTCCGAACAATAAACACAATAAATTCCACTAAAAGACATTTTTGACTACGAATTAAGCAAGATTAGCCCTACTCCCATGCAGAATATCTCGGTATACTTGATCGTTATTTTATTCAACCGTCATTACTCAACATGGCTGACCAAAGGTGGTGTTCACCACTCGTTATCGGGCGGTCATCATGAGTAACCGAACAATTGCGCGAACCTGACTTATGCAAAAATACGATATCAAAACCTTCCAGGGAATGATCCTCGCGCTGCAGGATTATTGGGCTCAAAATGGTTGTACCATTGTTCAACCACTGGATATGGAAGTGGGTGCGGGTACCTCTCACCCAATGACCTGTCTGCGAGCACTTGGCCCAGAGCCAATGTCGACCGCTTATGTACAACCTTCACGTCGTCCGACCGATGGCCGCTACGGTGAGAACCCGAACCGTCTTCAGCACTACTACCAATTCCAGGTCGCGCTGAAACCATCGCCAGACAATATCCAAGAGTTGTACCTTGGCTCCCTTGAAGTTCTTGGTATCGACCCACTGGTTCACGACATCCGTTTCGTCGAAGACAACTGGGAAAACCCGACACTGGGCGCCTGGGGTCTGGGCTGGGAAGTGTGGCTCAACGGCATGGAAGTCACTCAGTTCACTTACTTCCAGCAAGTTGGCGGCCTGGAATGCAAACCGGTAACCGGTGAGATCACTTACGGTATTGAACGTCTGGCAATGTACATCCAAGAAGTCGACTCGGTTTACGACCTGATTTGGAATATCGCCCCAGACGGCAGCGCTGTGACTTACGGTGATATCTTCCACCAAAACGAAGTCGAGCAATCAACCTACAACTTCGAACACGCCGATGTCGATTTCCTGTTCAGCTTCTTCGAGCAGTGTGAAAAAGAGTGTAAAGAGTTGCTTGAGCTTGAAAAGCCACTGCCACTACCTGCTTACGAGCGCATCCTGAAAGCAGGTCACGCATTCAACCTACTGGACGCACGCAAAGCGATCTCAGTGACTGAGCGTCAACGTTACATCCTGCGCATCCGCAATCTGACCAAAGCAGTAGCAGAAGCATACTACGCATCGCGTGAAGCACTGGGCTTCCCAATGTGTAAGAAAGAACAAGCGTAAGGGGTAAAGTCACATGGCAAAAGAATTTCTAATCGAGCTGGGTACCGAAGAGCTACCACCAACGCAACTTCGCACTCTGGCGGAAGCATTCGCAGCAAACTTCGAAGCAGAACTCAAAGACGCGGAGCTTGCGCACGAAGGTGTAAAATGGTTCGCGGCGCCTCGTCGTCTGGCACTAAAAGTAGCGGCATTGGCAGAAAGCCAATCAGACAAAGTGGTTGAAAAACGTGGTCCTGCGGTTTCTGCAGCGTTTGACGCGGAAGGCAACCCAACCAAAGCAGCTCAAGGCTGGGCTCGTGGTTGTGGCATTACGGTTGACCAGGCGGATCGCATGGTAACCGACAAAGGTGAATGGCTACTGTTCAAACAAGAAGTGAAAGGTCAGCCAACGTCTGAGATCATCGTTGAACTGGCAGCAAAAGCACTGGCAAACCTACCTATCGCAAAACCAATGCGCTGGGGTAACAAGACGACTCAATTTATCCGCCCAGTGAAAACGCTAACCATGCTGATGGGCAGCGATCTCATTGAAGGTGAGATCCTCGGCGTAGCGTCAAGCCGCACCATCCGTGGTCACCGCTTCATGGGTGAACAAGAGTTCACTATCGATTCTGCTGAGCAATACCCTGCAATCCTAGAAGAGCGCGGGAAAGTGATGGCCGATTACGAAGCGCGTAAAGCCATCATCCTCGCGGACGCACAAAAAGCGGCAGCAGAAGTTGGCGGTATTGCGGATCTAGAAGATGACCTAGTAGAAGAAGTTACGTCTCTGGTTGAATGGCCAGTCGTACTAACCGCGAAGTTCGAAGAAGAGTTTCTAAAAGTGCCTTCTGAAGCGTTGGTTTACACCATGAAAGGTGACCAGAAATACTTCCCTGTTTATGACGAAAACAAGAAGCTACTACCTAACTTCATCTTCGTATCGAACATCGAATCAAAAGAACCTCGTTACGTAATCGAAGGTAACGAGAAAGTGGTTCGTCCTCGTCTTGCTGACGCAGAGTTCTTCTTCAACACTGACCGTAAGCGTCCGCTTATCGACCGTCTGCCTGAACTAGAGCAAGCGATCTTCCAAAAGCAACTGGGTACGATCAAAGACAAAACCGACCGCATCACTGAACTTGCTGGCTACATCGCAGAACAAATCGGTGCTAACGTTGAGAAATCAAAGCGTGCTGGTCTACTAGCAAAATGTGACCTAATGACCTCTATGGTATTCGAATTTACCGATACTCAAGGTGTCATGGGCATGCACTACGCGCGCCACGACGGTGAAGCAGAAGAAGTGGCCGTCGCACTGAACGAGCAATACATGCCGCGTTTCGCCGGTGATGAACTGCCATCCAACGGCGTGTCAACGGCCGTCGCAATGGCAGACAAACTGGACACTATCGTCGGTATCTTCGGTATCGGTCAGGCGCCAAAAGGCAGCGACCCATTTGCCCTGCGCCGCGCATCGCTCGGTGTACTGCGTATCATCGTAGAATACGGCTACCACCTAGATCTTGTTGACCTAGTCGCAAAAGCGAAATCACTGTTTGGTGAGCGTCTAACCAACGACAACGTTGAGCAAGACGTGATTGAATTCATGCTGGGTCGTTTCCGTGCCTGGTATCAGGACGAAGGCTTCAGTGTGGATGTGATTCAGGCGGTCCTGGCGCGTCATCCGACCAAACCCGCAGACTTCGACCAACGCGTGAAAGCGGTTTCTCACTTCCGTGAACTGGAAGCGGCGGAGTCTCTCGCAGCAGCAAACAAACGTGTCGGTAACATTCTGGCGAAATTCGACGGCGAACTGGCCGCAGACATCGACCTGGCACTGCTACAGGAAGACGCAGAGAAAGCACTAGCGGAAAGCGTTGAAGTGATGACAGAAGCACTAGAGCCGGCCTTTGCTACGGGTAACTACCAACAAGCGTTGAGCAAGCTCGCTGACCTGCGTGAGCCGGTGGATGCGTTCTTCGACAACGTTATGGTTATGGCCGATGACGAAGCGCTGAAAAAGAACCGTCTGACCCTGCTGAACAACCTGCGTAACCTGTTCCTAAAAATCGCCGACATTTCGCTATTGCAAAAATAACGTGCTGCAATCGACATGAGTTGTCGACATAAAGGCAACGATGTAAGCCCAACTCCTCGGAGTTGGGCTTTGTTTTATCTGTTGCACGGAATTAGTGCTTTTCGTCGCCCAGCCATTCAGGTATGTTCAAGGATTACTCTGTTCGCCAGCCACGCACTGGCGCTTCTACACTGATCAAAGCAATCACAATGAATTAGGTAAAATCAGCAATGCAATTCTCTAAGTTTGGTGAAAAGTTTAATCGATACTCCGGTATTACGCAGTTAATGGATGACTTAAATGATGGCCTGCGCACACCTGGTGCCATCATGCTCGGCGGAGGCAACCCGGCCGCCATCCCGGCCATGCTCGATTACTTTCACCGAGCCTGTGAGGAAATGCTCGAAAATGGCGATCTGGTGGCCGCGCTGGCGAACTACGACGGCCCGCAGGGAAAGAATGTGCTGGTGAAAGCGCTGGCAGCGTTACTGCGCGACACCTATGGCTGGGACATCAGTGAAAAGAACATCAGCCTGACCAACGGCAGCCAAAGCGGCTTCTTCTACCTGTTTAATCTGCTGGCTGGTAAACAGGCCGATGGCTCACATAAAAAAATTCTGTTGCCACTCGCTCCGGAATACATAGGGTACGGTGATGCCGGTGTGGACGAAAACATCTTCGTCTCCTACCACCCGGAAATCGAACTGCTGGATAACCGCCTGTTTAAATACCATGTCGACTTCGAGCAACTGACCATCGACGACTCCGTGGCGGCGATTTGTGCTTCTCGCCCGACCAACCCGACCGGCAACGTCCTGACAGACGAAGAGATCCGCAAACTGGATCGGTTAGCGCGCGCCAATGACATTCCGCTGATCATCGACAATGCCTACGGCCTGCCGTTCCCTAACATCATTTTTGAAGACGTACAGCCATTTTGGAATGAGAACACCATTCTTTGCATGAGCCTGTCCAAACTCGGCCTGCCTGGCGTGCGCTGCGGGATTGTGATTGCCAGTGAAGCCATCACACAAGCGATGACCAACATGAACGGGATCATCAGCCTGGCTCCGGGGAGCGTCGGTCCGGCTCTGGCCCACCATATGATTGAAAAAGGCGATCTGCTGACACTGAGCACTGAAGTGATCAAGCCCTTTTACCAGCAGAAATCCCAACGCGCGGTCGAACTGCTGCAAGCCGCTATCAGTGATGAACGCTTCCGGATCCATAAACCTGAAGGGGCGATGTTCCTGTGGTTGTGGTTTGATGAGTTGCCCATCACCACCATGGAACTGTATCAACGCCTCAAGGCACGTGGGGTGCTGATTGTACCGGGCGAGTATTTCTTTATCGGCCAGGAAGACGAATGGGCGCATGCGCATCAGTGTCTGCGAATGAACTACGTTCAGGACGACGACAAAATGCAGCTAGGGATCGCGGCCATCGCCGAAGAGGTGGAAAAGGCCTACCGGGAAGGGTGAGAGAAACAACCTTCTCCGCACAAAAAAGAGCGCCTATGGCGCTCTTTCTCACTCTATACACTCACTCTTATGCTCAGCGATTTTCCAGCAGTTGATTACCGATAGTAATTTTGCGTGGCTGCATCGCTTCCGGAATTTCACGCACCAGGTCAATGTGCAGCAAGCCGTTTTCCATCGATGCACCCGTCACTTTGACGTAGTCCGCCAACTGGAACTTACGTTCAAAATCACGCTCTGCAATGCCTTGATAAACGTAATTTTTGCCTTCTTCCGCGTTACGTTCACCCTTCACGATCAACATGTTCTCGTTTTGTGTCAGATCGAGCTGTTGCTCAGAAAAACCCGCCACCGCCATGGTGATACGGTAGTTGTGCTCGTCTTTCTGCTCAATATTGTAAGGAGGGTAACCACCAGAGGAGCTTTTGGCGGTGTTCGCTTCCATCAGGTTGAACAGACGATCGAAGCCAATGGCATTACGGTATAGTGGTGAGAAATCTACATTACGCATAAAATCTATCCTCTTAATTTAAGCAATAGTCTTAGCCCAGATGAACTTCATCCCGATGGCGTGTTGATGCAAACAACTTCGCCGAGCTAAGCATTCCAGATCATTCCACAGGCCTTGGTTTGGCGCGGAGACATGATAAGGAATCGTCAGTCAGGTTGTATGCCAAAACGCAGTCTCCTCCACAGAGCGAGCAGGTGTTGGCGATGTCAGAGGGCTGTGCTTCTAGTCTCTAGCAAGCCAGTCATCCCCTTCACTATTAGATATAAGGGCACAAAAATGGCTTTCAAGGGGAAAAATGAAAATTTTAATCAGCCCGCGGATCGTCACGGGCTGATGGGTAATCCGCTTACTTGCGAGAAGATTTACGCGCTTTTACTACGCTTTGCTCTGCCGCTTTCTCCTGCTTTAGCTTGCGTTTTTCTTTCAGACTTAACTGGGGTTGTTTCTTCTCTTGCTTACTCATGACTTCACCTCTGTTGACTGACATAACCGACAGCCGCACACCGACAACAACGCGGGTGGGCGTGACGAATGCACAATATCGGTAATCACAAAACGGCGCCGCTGATGGAACAGGATCATCTCGAACTCGTCCTGTAAAACCCGCCCCAATAGCTGGGCACCCAAATGAGAATCCACAGCCAGTTGGTCACTCAAAGGCCGGCTTTTATCGGCGTTGACTAACGTGACTCGATAATGATGACGGCGTTCGATATCCATCAGCCCCACCCGATCGCCGACAGCAATGCGGGCACCGTTGTGGCAATCGGCCTGTTGATCATAGCGTTCAAACAGCGCCAACAAGCGCAGCGGAGACTGATAGGTTAAAAAGCGACTGGTGAACCACCAGGTACGCAGTGCCGGGGCGTATGCCGACCATCTACGTGCCAACACGATGACTTCCTTCTCAAGACCTTGTTTTAGCGATAATTGCGATACATAGAGCCGGAAGTGCCTCACTTCCGGCTCAGTCCAGGAACCTCGTCACCATGTGTGTTCTCCGCAAGTGGGTGGGTGTGCTAGCACTATAACCAGAGCCAAAAAGAAAGCAAAAGCGCCGCCTCGAACAAAATGGCAAGAAACCGGTAAAACAGACAGAAAATGGTACGCGGGGATCAGAAAGTGGCAGTAAACTCGGAAAAACCACCAGAGCTGGAATAAAGTGGCGATTTGCACCGTCGACAAAAACAAAAAAGCAGCGATGTATCGCTGCTTTTTTCATACGAGATGTTAACGCGAGTTACACGTCCAGGTTAGCGACGCGCAAGGCGTTTTCTTCGATGAAGTTACGACGCGGTTCAACCTGATCGCCCATCAGCGTGGTGAACAGTTGATCGGCGCCCACGGCGTCCTCGATAGTCACCTGCATCATACGACGGGTTTCCGGATCCATGGTGGTTTCCCACAACTGCTCCGGGTTCATCTCACCCAGACCTTTGTAACGCTGACGGCTCAGACCACGCTGCGACTCTTTCATCAGCCAATTAAGGGCTTCCACAAAGCTGCCCACCGGCTGAATACGCTCACCGCGTTTGATGTACGCCCCTTCTTCGATCAGACCATCGAGGCTTTCTGACAACTCGGCCAGTCTGGCGTACTCTTTTGAGTTCAGCAGATCCACACTCAGCATGTAATCGTAAGTCACACCATGAGTACGCACTTTGATTTTCGGAATGCTGACACCCAGCTCCTGATGCTGTTCAATTTCATAGCTGTACTGGCTGGCACCCACTTCTTTGGCATTCAGTTGTTCCACCAGTTGTTGGGTCCAGGCCTCGACCTGTGCCACATCCTGGCATTGATCCGCCGTCAAACGTGGTACGTACAGGAACTCATGCAGCAGCGCATACGGGTACCGGCGACTCATGCGCTCCACCAACTTGATGCCGGCGTTGTATTGCTGAACCAGTTTCTCCAGTGCCGCACCAGCCATGGCTGGTGCATCCGCATTGACGTGCAGCGCCGCGTTGTCTAGCGCCAGCGACACCTGATACTGATTCATCGCTTCTTCATCTTTGATGTACTGCTCTTGTTTGCCTTTCTTCACTTTGTAAAGTGGTGGCTGAGCGATGTACACGTAGCCGCGCTCAATAAGCTCTGGCATTTGACGGTAGAAGAAGGTCAGCAGCAGCGTACGGATGTGCGAACCATCAACGTCCGCATCGGTCATGATGATGATGTTGTGGTAACGCAGTTTATCCGGGTTGTACTCGTCTCGACCGATGCCACAGCCCAGTGCCGTGATCAGTGTGGCCACTTCCTGTGAAGAGAGCATCTTGTCGAAACGCGCTTTTTCGACGTTGAGGATCTTACCTTTCAGCGGCAAAATCGCCTGGTTCTTACGGTTACGACCCTGCTTAGCACTCCCGCCCGCAGAATCCCCCTCCACAATGTACAGTTCAGACAGCGCCGGGTCTTTTTCCTGACAGTCAGCCAGTTTACCCGGCAGACCTGCCAGATCCAGCGCACCTTTACGGCGTGTCATTTCACGCGCTTTACGCGCCGCTTCACGAGCACGCGCCGCGTCGATGATTTTTGAACACACCATCTTGGCTTCGTTCGGGTTCTCGACCAAAAATTCTGACAGCTTCTCACCCATGGCCGACTCAACCGCCGACTTCACTTCAGACGACACCAGCTTGTCTTTGGTTTGGCTGGAGAATTTTGGATCCGGCACTTTCACCGAAACCACCGCCGTCAGACCTTCACGCGCATCGTCACCCGACGTCGCGGTTTTCGCTTTCTTCGAGAAACCTTCTTTGTCCATGAAGGTATTCAGCGTCCGGGTCAACGCCGCGCGGAAACCCGCCAGGTGAGTCCCCCCGTCACGCTGTGGAATGTTGTTGGTGAAACAGAAGATATTCTCCTGGAAACCATCGTTCCACTGCATCGCCACTTCCACCGCAATACCGTCTTCACGTTCAAAGTTGAAGTGGAAAATTTTGTCGATGATCGGCGTTTTGTTGGTATTCAGGTGATCAACAAAGGCCTGAATGCCGCCTTCGTACATGAAGTGATCGTGTTTATCCGCTTCGCGCTCATCAATCAGCTTGATCGATACGCCCGAGTTCAAAAACGACAGTTCACGCAGACGCTTCGCCAGGATGTCATAATGGAATTCGGTATTCGAGAAGGTTTCCGCACTTGGCCAGAAACGAATTTGCGTGCCGGTTTTGTCAGTATCACCGACCACTGCTAGAGGAGCTTCAGGTTCACCATGACGGTAAGTTTGCGTATGGATATGACCGCCACGATGAATGGTCAGGACCACTTTTTCAGACAAAGCGTTCACGACCGACACCCCCACACCGTGCAAGCCACCAGAGACTTTGTACGAGTTGTCATCGAACTTGCCGCCCGCATGCAGGACCGTCATGATCACTTCAGCGGCAGACACTTTCTCTTCCGGGTGCATTTCGGTTGGAATACCACGGCCATCGTCGCTCACGGAAACCGAGTTGTCCTCATGAATTGTCACAACGATGTCTTTACAGTGACCCGCCAACGCTTCATCAATTGAGTTATCGACTACCTCGAACACCATGTGGTGCAAACCGGTGCCATCATCAGTGTCGCCGATGTACATACCCGGACGCTTACGCACCGCGTCCAGACCCTTCAGTACCTTAATACTCGATGAATCGTAATTTTCAGACATGAGTTACTCTCTCACTATTTATCCTTGCTCGATCACACCATGTTCCACATGGAACAATCGGCCAGAATCATCGCGCATGTCGGCAATCTGGCTGTCGGTAATCGAGCTTACAAAAACTTGAGCCCCCGTCGCTTTAAGGCAATCTGCCAGTCGTTTGCGACGTTGGCTGTCTAATTCAGAAGCAAAGTCATCGATCAAATAGATGCATTGCTTACCGGTCTTGTCGGTCAGATGCTGGCCTTGCGCCACACGCAGTGCGCAGACCATCAGTTTCAGTTGACCTCGTGACAGAACATCCTCCACCGGGGTTCCGTTCACTTTAATGCGCAGATCCGCTTTGTTCGGGCCGCTAAAGGTGTAACCCAGCGCTTGATCGCGTTCGAAGTTTTTCTCGAGAATCTCTTGGTAGGGCGTCTCTTTGTCCCACCCACGATAATACTTCAATTGAATATCAAATTCTGGCAAAAATGTCTGGCAAATCGACTCGGCGACCCCTTTCATTTGCTCGACATATTCCGCCCGCCAGGCACTGATCTGCTCGGCCAGCACGGCCATCTGCTGATCCCAGTAACTGAGCTCGCGATATCGGGTGGCCGTTTTCAGCAGTGCATTGCGCTGCTTATTGAGGCGCTTAAACCGCCCCCAGGCATCGTAAAACGCCGCTTCGGTATGAAACACGCCCCAATCGATGAACGCCCGCCGGTGTTTCGGCCCGTCAGTCAGCAAATCAAACCCTTCAGGGTGAATCAGCTGCAAGGGCAAAACCTGAGCTAATTGTGCCAGTTTTTGACCGGTTTGACCGCCTATTTTAACCTCTGTCGAGCCATCACGCTGCTTATTAATGCCAATTGGTAGCTCAAATTGGTCCGAGTTCAAAAAACGACCGTGGACAAACAGTTCATCACACTGGTTTTGGATCACCCGGCCGGTCAGCGAGCTTTTGAAAGAGCGACCGTGACCGAGCAGATACACCGCTTCCAGCACGCTGGTTTTGCCGCTGCCGTTGGGGCCGATAAGAAAATTAAAGCCTGGCGACAGTGCGATGTCGCAGGCTTTAATATTGCGAAATTGCTGAATGATTAAACGGGAAAGAGGCATTCAGTTGGTCTGAGTCACAACGCTTACAGACGGATCGGCATCACCACATACATGGCGCTGTCGTCATCACGGTTTTCAATCAACGCACTGGCGTTTGCGTCCGACATGGACACACGCACCGCCTCACAACGCAAGGTATTGAGCACATCCAGCACATAGCTGACGTTGAAACCAATTTCGATCGCCTCACCGTCAAATGTGACATCCAGCATCTCTTCGGCTTCTTCCTGCTCTGGGTTATTGGCGGTAATGCGCATTTCGCTGTCCGCCAGATTGACCCGCACACCGCGAAACTTTTCGTTCGACAGGATCGCCGCCCGCGAGAACGCCTGACGCAGCTCATCACAGCCCGCTTCCAGTGTTTTGGTGGTATTTTGTGGCAATACGCGGCGATAATCGGGGAAACGGCCGTCAACGAGCTTAGAGGTGAAGACAAAGTTATTCACTTCCGCGCGTACATTGGAACTGCCGATCTGCAACACCACAGGTTGCTCTGGAGCATCCAGCAGCTTCACCAGCTCCTGCACGCCTTTACGCGGCACAATGATCTGCTGCTGGGCAAATTCAGCGCCCAGTTGGGTCTGCGCCACCGCCATCCGGTGACCGTCGGTCGCCACACTGCGCAGGGTGGTGCCTTCAATCTCAAACAGCATACCGTTGAGGTAGTAACGCACATCCTGGTTAGCCATCGAAAACTGGGTTTTCTCAATCAAACCACGCAGGTCAGCCTGAGTGACGGAAATTTCCACCTCACTCTGCCAGTCTTCAATGTTCGGAAAATCGCTTGCTGGCAATGTGGCCAGAGAAAAACGGCTGCGTCCTGAACGCACCTGAACGCGATCGCCTTCAAGCAGTACCGTGATCACCGATTCATCCGGCAGGCCACGGCAAATATCGAGGAATTTACGTGACGGCACCGTGATACTGCCCGCCTCACACTCGCCTTCCAGGCTGACCCGGCTGATCAGTTCCACTTCCAGATCGGTGGCGGTCATCGACAGGACATTGTCGTCAACTTTCAGCAGCAGGTTACCGAGGATCGGCAAAGTCGGCCGGCCCCCCAAAGCACCAGAGACTTGTTGCAGGGGTTTCAGCAGGTGACTACGTTGAATAGTAAATTTCATAGCTAGCTCTTAACGGTGTATGGCATGTGCCGGTTTTTATTATCAGCGATAAGAATAGTGCGATCTCGCCCGATTACGAAGACAGCGTTCGGATCAGGTTCGAATAATCTTCTTTGATGTCGTGGCTCTCTTCACGCAACTGCTCAATCTTACGGCAGGCGTGTAGCACCGTCGTGTGGTCACGGCCGCCAAACGCATCGCCGATTTCCGGCAGACTGTGGTTGGTGAGTTCTTTGGCCAGCGCCATCGCCAGCTGACGCGGGCGGGCAACCGAGCGAGAACGACGCTTCGACAGCAGATCGGCGACTTTAATCTTGTAGTACTCTGCGACCGTCTTCTGAATGTTGTCGATCGTCACCAGCTTTTCCTGCAGCGCCAGCAAATCCCGCAGCGCTTCTCGCACGAAATCAATGGTGATCGGACGGCCGGTAAAGTTGGCGTTAGCGATCACTCGGTTCAACGCCCCTTCCAACTCACGCACGTTCGAGCGCAGACGTTTGGCGATGAAAAACGCCACTTCATCGGCCAGATGAATCTGGTGATCTTCGGCTTTTTTCATCAGGATCGCGACGCGGGTTTCCAGCTCTGGCGGCTCAATCGCCACCGTCAGCCCCCAACCAAAGCGGGATTTCAGGCGATCTTCCACCCCGTTGATCTCTTTCGGATAACGGTCTGAGGTGAGAATGATCTGTTGATTGCCTTCCAGCAGCGCGTTGAAGGTATGGAAAAACTCTTCCTGAGAGCGCTCTTTATTGGCGAAAAACTGAATGTCATCGATCAGCAGCGCATCCACACTGCGGTAGTAACGTTTGAACTCTTCAATCGCGTTATTTTGCAGGGCTTTGACCATATCCTGCACAAAACGCTCCGAGTGCATGTACACCACTTTGGCGTTCGGATTGTTATCGACGATGGCGTTGCCGACGGCATGCAGCAAGTGGGTTTTACCCAGACCGGTCCCGCCATAGAGGAACAATGGGTTGTACGCTGCACCCGGGTTGTCTGAAACCTGACGGGCCGCGGCCAGACCAAGCTGGTTTGATTTACCTTCCACAAAGTTGTTGAACTTGTGTTTCGGGTTCATGTTGGAACGGTAAGTGATTTCCGGCGCGCTGGCCGCATCGTCGTCCCAGGTTTTGTGGATCGGCTTGCGTGCCTGCAACTGGGCCGGCGCAGACGACTCTGCCGCCACGTCGGCGGGCGTGCGGGTCGGGGCCGGTTTGGGCGCAACCACCCGGCGGCTGCCAACTTCAAAGCGCAGGCTCGGAATGTCGCTGCCACAGTATTCCTGCAGCAGACGATTAATGTTGTTCAGGTACTTATCCCGAACCCAGTCGAGCACGAACCGGTTCGGAGCGAACAAAGTGAGAGTATTGTCATTGAGCTCTGCTTGTAACGGTCGAACCCACATACTGAATTCTGTAGCTGGTAGCTCTTCTTGAAGCTGTTGCATGCACTGCAACCATAGCGAAGATGACACGATGCCCCCACTCGAAACTTAGATGATCGGAAAAGACGACAATGTTACCTGTTGATAACCAAGATCGCCAGCGATTGATCGACGATCCAGTGAATAAGATCGTACTTATACACAATTATTTACCGCCATTTGGCCGGATCCACACAAACCGTCCCAAAATTACTCACATTTTGATCCACATTTGGCTTTTTTTTCACGGGATCCGGTGATCTTCAATCTGGTGATAACTCTGTGAATCTTTTTCTCCACACCCTGAGCGATCCGGATCATTTTGTGCCTTTGAGCACTGGCTCACATCGGCCTGGCACGAAAATCGCCCAGGATAGACTAGGCTGTGTATAACCTGACCATAACCTTCAACTTATTACACACTGCTCTAGTTTATTGCACTTGGTTATTTATCTAACTAAGCAAAGTAACAGTAGTATTTCCCTCTACAAATATATGGAGTTGTATTATGAAAACCTGGATTAAAGCTGCCGTTGCAGCCGTCGCTCTGTCTGCAGCCACTGTGCAGGCCGCAACCGAAATCAAAGTGGGCATGTCTGGCCGCTACTTCCCGTTCACGTTCGTCAAGCAGGATAAACTGCAGGGCTTTGAAGTGGACGTGTGGGACGAAATCGGTAAACGCAACGACTATAAAGTAGAATACGTCACCGCAAACTTCTCGGGTTTGTTCGGATTACTTGAAACCGGCCGCATCGACACCATTTCAAACCAAATCACTATCACTGATGAGCGCAAGGCCAAGTATCTGTTTGCGGATCCGTACGTCATCGACGGTGCGCAAATCACCGTCCGTAAAGGCAACGACACCATCAAGGGTGTGGATGACCTGGCCGGTAAAACCGTGGCCGTGAATCTGGGTTCGAACTTCGAACAACTGCTGCGCAGCTACGACAAAGACGGTAAAATCAACGTGAAAACGTACGATACCGGTATCGAACACGACGTCGCACTCGGCCGTGCTGATGCCTTCGTGATGGATCGCTTGTCGGCGCTGGAACTGATCAAAAAAACCGGTCTGCCGCTGCAACTGGCGGGTCAACCGTTTGAGACCATCGAGAACGCCTGGCCATTCCTGAACAACGAAAAAGGCCGTCAATTGCAGTCTGAAGTCAATCAGGCTCTGAAATCGATGCGTGAAGATGGTACGCTTGCGCAGATCTCTGAAAAATGGTTCGGTGCCGACATTACCAAATAACCGTCGCACCAGAACAAATCAACTGTATTTTCGAGGGTGGAATGGTCAATTCCACCCTTTCTTTTCTGATGTAAGGTAACTTATGGGTTTTGACTTTAACTACATGCTGGAGTTAATGCCGATACTGCTCAAGTATCTCGGCACCACCATGGAAATGGCGATCTGGGGATTGCTGTTTTCGCTGATTCTGTCCGTTGTGCTGGCCAACATTCGTGTGTTTCGTCTGCCGGTGCTGGATCAGCTCAGCCAGCTTTACATCAGTTTCTTCCGCGGCACGCCGTTGTTGGTTCAGCTGTTCCTGCTTTATTATGGCTTGCCACAAATCTTTCCGGTGATGGTCGGACTGGATGCCTTCTCTGCGGCGGTGATCGGCCTGACGCTCCATTTTGCCGCTTACATGGCAGAAAGCATACGCGCCGCGATCATCGGCATTGACCGCAGCCAGATGGAAGCCAGTTTGTCGGTCGGTATGACCACACCACAAGCGATGCGCCGGATCATCCTGCCACAGGCAACCCGCGTGGCGCTGCCGTCGCTGATGAATTACTTCATCGACATGATCAAATCCACCTCGCTGGCTTTCACTCTCGGCGTGGCAGAAATCATGGCCAAAGCGCAAATGGAAGCCTCATCCAGTTTTCGTTTCTTTGAAGCGTTCCTGGCGGTCGCACTGATTTACTGGGGCGTGGTTTTGGTTCTGACCCGCGTCCAGATCTGGGCGGAAACCAAACTGAATAAGGCATACGTACGATGATCAAACTGACCAATATCCATAAACGCTTTGGCGACAGCGAAGTACTGAAAGGCATCGATCTTGACATCCAGCAAGGCGAGATCATCGTGATTATCGGCTCAAGCGGCACCGGCAAATCGACGCTGCTGCGCTGCGTGAACTTTCTCGAGCAAGCCGATGAGGGCCAGATCACCATTGATGATGTCAGCGTCAATGCTCGCCAGCACAGCAAATCGGATGTTCTGGCGCTGCGACGCAAAACCGGCTTTGTGTTCCAGAATTACGCACTGTTTGCTCACCTGACTGCGCGCCAGAACATTGCCGAGGGCCTGCTCACCGTGCGCGGCTGGAAAAAAGACCAGGCACTGACCCGGGCGCAACAAATCCTCGATGACATCGGTCTGGGAGACAAGGGTGATCAATATCCGGCTTCCCTGTCGGGCGGTCAGCAACAACGGGTCGGCATTGGCCGGGCGATGGCGTTGCAACCGGAATTGCTGCTGTTTGATGAACCCACCTCGGCTCTCGATCCGGAATGGGTCGGCGAAGTCCTCGCGCTGATGAAGCGCCTGGCGACGCAGCACCAGACCATGCTGGTGGTGACGCACGAAATGCAGTTTGCCCGTGAAGTGGCTGATCGGGTGATCTTTATGGCCGAGGGGAAGATAGTGGAACAGGGATCTCCACAGGATATCTTCAACAATCCACAGGATCCTCGCCTGCAGAAGTTTCTGCGTCAGGTTGGCGCCGAATAAAGATCGGCCAAAAGATCCCAAGATCCTTGAGATTTTAATCACACTCCGTATAATCGCCCGGCCGGAATTCATACTGCCGCAGTGATTGACAGCTAAGGTGAGTGTGATTACAATTCCGCCTCTTTGTTGAGAGGCGTCGGTGCTTCTCTTTTCTATAGTAAAGAGAGCAATACAACCCACGCCGGGTTAACATTGACCTAAAACTACTGATCAGTAAAGGTAATTATCATGAAACGCACTTTTCAACCTACAGTTCTAAAGCGCAAGCGTACTCACGGCTTCCGTGCTCGCATGGCAACTAAGAACGGTCGTAAAGTAATCAACGCACGTCGTGCAAAAGGCCGTAAGCGCCTGTCAAAATAATCACTAGCTTATTTTGAATACGTACGCGTTCAATCGGGAGTTACGTCTGCTAACTCCCGAGCATTATCAAAATGTCTTCCAGCAAGCGCATCGTGCTGGTTCACCTCATTTCACCATCATTGCTCGCAATAATAACCTTTCTCATCCTCGTTTAGGCTTAGCCGTTCCCAAAAAGCAAATCAAAACTGCCGTTGGCCGTAACCGGTTCAAGCGTCTGGCCAGAGAAAGCTTTCGTAACAAACAACATCAGCTTCCGAACAAAGATTTTGTTGTGATTGCTAAAAAAAGCGCCCAAGATTTAAGCAATGATGAATTGTTCCAATTGTTTGATAAGTTATGGCATCGCCTGTCTCGCCCTTCGCGTGGCTAGGGATCGGACTTGTCCGTCTTTACCAGGGGCTCATTAGTCCGCTCCTGGGGCCAAGGTGTCGATTCACCCCCACCTGCTCAACTTACGCCATAGAAGCCCTGAAAGCTCACGGTTTTGTAAAAGGGTGTTGGTTATCAAGCAAACGTCTATTAAAATGCCACCCTTTGAACGAAGGGGGGTTCGACCCCGTTCCACCCGTCCAGAAACATGACAGAGATAAATAACGATGGATTCTCAACGTAATATCCTGTTAATCGCACTGGCGTTGGTCTCTTTTCTACTTTTCCAGCAGTGGCAAGTAGCAAAGAATCCGGCTCCTCAAGCGGTTGAGCAGGCACAATCAAGCAGTACCTTACCTGCCCCGTCAACCGGTGATGAGTTTGACCCAGCACCATCGGCCCAGCAGGCATCAGCGAAGACGATTACCGTGACGACTGACGTATTGACTCTGTCAATCGACACTCAGGGTGGCGATGTGGTCAACGCGGATCTGAACCAATACTCTGCCGAGCTGGACTCCAAAGACCCGTTCGTGCTGCTGAAAAACACTCAGGGACATCAGTTTATCGCGCAAAGCGGTCTGGTGGGTCCACAGGGTGTTGATCTGAGCAGCAGCAATCGTCCCAACTACAGCGTTGACGCAGACAGCTTCACCCTGCAAGACGGTCAGGACGAACTGCGTATCCCGATGACATACACCGCGAACGGCATCACGTACACCAAAACGTTCACGCTAACGCGTGGCAGTTACGCGATCAATGTCGATTACGACGTCGTGAACAACTCAGGCAACAACGCCACCGTTGGCATGTACGCGCATCTGCGTCAGAACCTGCTGGATTCTGGTGGCAGCATCACGATGCCAACCTACCGTGGTGGTGCGTATTCCACCGAAGATACCCGCTACAAAAAATACAGCTTTGACGACATGCAGGATCGCAACCTGCAGATCAACCTGACTGACGGTCAGGGCTGGGCGGCCATGATTCAGCACTACTTTGCTGCCGCGTGGATCCCACGCAACGAACCTGGCACCAACCTGTACACCCGCGTGATCGGTAATCTGGGCGATATCGGCGTTCGCATGCCGAACAAAACCATCGCCAACGGCGACAGCGCCCACTTCGAAGCTACTCTGTGGGCTGGTCCGAAACTTCAGGACCAAATGGCCGCTACAGCGGACAACCTGGATCTGGTGGTAGACTACGGCTGGCTGTGGTTCATCGCGAAACCACTGCACATGCTGCTGTCGTTCATCCAGGGCTTTGTTAGCAACTGGGGTGTGGCGATCATCTGTCTGACCTTTATCGTCCGTGGTGCGATGTACCCGCTGACCAAAGCGCAGTACACTTCCATGGCGAAAATGCGCATGCTGCAACCTAAACTGCAGGCCATGCGTGAGCGCATCGGTGATGATCGTCAGCGCATGAGTCAGGAAATGATGGAGCTGTACAAGAAAGAGAAAGTGAACCCGCTGGGTGGCTGTCTGCCGATTGTGCTGCAAATGCCTATCTTCATCGCCCTGTACTGGTCACTGATGGAGTCGGTTGAACTGCGCCACTCACCATTCTTCGGTTGGATTCACGACCTGTCTGCACAGGACCCGTACTACATTCTGCCGCTGCTGATGGGTGCGTCGATGTTCATGATCCAGAAAATGAGCCCGACTACAGTCACGGATCCGATGCAACAGAAGATCATGATGTTCATGCCGGTCATGTTCACCTTCTTCTTCCTGTTCTTCCCGTCAGGCCTGGTTCTGTACTGGTTGGTATCGAACGTGGTCACTCTGATCCAGCAAACGCTGATTTACAAAGCACTGGAGAAGAAAGGCTTGCACTCCAAGTAAGCCCGACACACACCGACAAAGGCGACCAAAGGGTCGCCTTTTTGTTTGCTGCTGATTACAATTCAGCTAACTGAATTTTTCGATCGCCCCCGGCGGTCCCAGCTCGAAAGGCTACAATATGACAACAGACACCATAGTCGCTCAGGCAACCGCGCCCGGTCGTGGCGGTGTCGGCATTATCCGTGTGTCCGGCCCTAAGGCGGCACTGGTCGCCGAAACCGTGACAGGCCGTACTCTGAAGCCACGTTATGCCGAATACCTGCCCTTCACCGCCAGTGACGGCAGCCAGTTAGACCAGGGCATTGCCCTGTTCTTTCCTAATCCCCATTCGTTCACCGGTGAAGATGTGCTGGAGCTGCAGGGCCACGGTGGCCCGGTGGTCATGGACATGCTGATCAAACGCATTCTCGACATCGACGGCGTCCGTCCGGCCCGGCCAGGGGAGTTCTCCGAGCGGGCATTCCTGAACGACAAAATGGACCTGACGCAGGCGGAAGCCATTGCCGATCTGATTGACGCCAGCTCGGAAGAAGCCGCCAAGTCCGCGCTGCAATCCCTGCAGGGTCAGTTCTCACGCCGCATCCACACGCTGGTGGAATCGCTGATCCACTTGCGCATCTACGTCGAAGCCGCGATTGATTTTCCCGAAGAGGAGATCGACTTTCTCGCCGACGGCAAAGTGGCCGCCGATTTACAGACCATTATAGATAACCTTGCTGAGGTACGCCGCGAAGCCAACCAGGGTGCGATCATGCGTGAAGGGATGAAAGTGGTCATCGCCGGCCGGCCAAACGCAGGCAAATCCAGCCTGCTCAACGCCTTGTCCGGCAAAGAGTCTGCGATTGTCACCGACATTGCCGGCACCACGCGTGACGTATTGCGTGAGCACATCCACATCGACGGCATGCCTTTGCACATCATCGACACCGCCGGCCTGCGTGATGCGTCTGATGAAGTGGAAAAAATCGGCATCGAGCGCGCCTGGGATGAAATAGCTCAGGCGGATCGGGTATTGTTTATGGTGGACGGCACCACCACCGACGCCACGGACCCGAAAGCGATCTGGCCCGACTTTGTTGATCGTCTGCCCGACAGCATCGGAATGACCGTGATCCGCAATAAAGCCGATCAAACCGATGAAGAGCTGGGGATCTGCCACGTCAATCATCCGACCCTGATCCGCTTGTCGGCCAAAACCGGCGCCGGTGTCGACGCACTGCGTGCCCACCTCAAAGCGTGCATGGGCTTTGCCGGCAACAGCGAGGGAGGCTTTATGGCCCGTCGTCGTCATTTAGACGCTCTGGAGCGTGCCGCCCAGCATCTTGACATCGGTCAGCAGCAACTGGAAGGTTACATGGCCGGGGAAATTCTTGCCGAAGAGCTGCGCATCGCCCAGCAGCACCTCAACGAGATCACCGGAGAGTTCAGCTCGGATGATCTGTTAGGGCGTATCTTCTCATCATTTTGTATCGGCAAATAACACGTCAGGCGTGGCACGGGGCGGCCACGCTGCTCATAAGGGAGTATTTATGATCCACATCATTACCGGAAGCACCTTAGGCGGTGCCGAGTACGTCGGTGATCACCTCAGCGATCTGCTGACAGAAAAAGGCCTGACCACCAAGATCCACAACCAGCCGGATCTGGCAGAGATCCCTAATCGTGGCACCTGGCTGGTGATCACTTCCACCCACGGTGCCGGCGAGTACCCGGATAACATCCAGCCATTCATTCAGGCGCTGCAAGACACCCCACCTAAAATGAGTGACGTGCAATACGCAGTGATCGCCATCGGCGATTCCAGTTACGACACTTTCTGTGCCGCAGGGAAGCACGCGTATGATCTGTTGCTGGACATCGGTGCCACGCCACTGACAGACTGCGTCACTATTGACGTGTTAAGCCACACCGTACCGGAAGATGCCGCCGAGGCCTGGTTGAACGATCACCTCGAATTATTCTAATTGAGAACGGACAATCGGCGGCCTTCGGGCCGCTTTTTTTGTCCCCGAAAACATCCACAAGCCAAACGGGATGATTCGTTTGCTGATTATTTGACCACTTGTGCTGTGGATAACCTATCAAGTTTCCAGTGATCAAACTATAGTTATTCCAATAATAACTTTAGGTCATACGATCCCCTGTGTATAACAACCGATTTTGATCCCAGCTAATCCTCGATCAGATCAAATGAAGATCACAGCAAATGATCGTCTCAAGATCCATGATCTTGTTGATCATTTTTTAGTTATCCACAGAAAACGGTTCCACTAATAGTAGATCCAATAAAAGATCTCTATATAGATCTTATATATATTTATTCTTTCCCTGAACGAGGAAAAAAGCGAAAAGCGATTTTATCGATCCCGGAAAGAGGGTAAAATACGGCTCTTTTTCTCTGTCCATCATTTTGTTTGAATACCTGAGGTCGGTTCATGCTTTATCACGAAAATTTTGACGTCATTGTTGTCGGTGGCGGTCATGCAGGAACGGAAGCCGCACTCGCATCAGCTCGCACAGGTCAACGCACTCTGCTGTTGACCCACAATATTGATACATTAGGTCAGATGTCCTGTAACCCAGCGATTGGTGGGATTGGTAAAGGTCATCTGGTCAAAGAAGTCGATGCCATGGGCGGTTTGATGGCCGAGGCCATTGACCATGCGGGTATTCAATTCCGTACACTGAACGCATCAAAAGGTCCGGCGGTTCGAGCCACCCGAGCGCAAGCTGACCGGGCGCTGTACAAAGCGTACGTACGCCAGACGCTGGAAAACACCCCCAATCTGACGTTGTTTCAACAGTCGGTGGATGATCTGATCGTCGAAAATCATCAGGCGGTGGGTGTGATCACTCAGATGGGGCTAAAATTCCGTGCCAAAGCCGTGGTCTTGACGGTCGGGACTTTCCTGGGCGGAAAGATCCACATCGGAATGGAGAGTTCATCCGGGGGGCGCGCGGGCGATCCTCCGTCGATCGCACTGGCGGATCGTCTGCGCGAACTGCCGTTTCGGGTCGATCGTCTTAAAACCGGTACACCGCCGCGCATTGATGCGCGCAGCGTCGATTTCTCGGTACTGGAAGCGCAACATGGTGACAACCCGACACCGGTGTTTTCGTTCATGGGCCAGCGGAATCAACACCCGCACCAGATCCCATGTTTTATTACTCACACCAACGAGCAGACGCACGATGTGATCCGCGCCAACTTGGATCGCAGCCCGATGTACGCTGGGGTGATCGAAGGGATCGGGCCACGTTACTGCCCGTCGATCGAAGATAAGGTGATGCGTTTTGCCGACAAAAACAGCCACCAGATCTTCATTGAACCGGAAGGTCTGACGACGCACGAATTATACCCGAACGGCATCTCAACCAGTCTGCCGTTTGACGTTCAGGTGCAAATTGTGCGCTCGATGAAAGGTTTTGAAAACGCGCACATTGTGCGTCCGGGCTACGCGATTGAATACGACTTCTTCGATCCCCGCGATCTGAAGCAGACGTTTGAAACCAAATTTATTCAAGGTTTGTTCTTTGCCGGTCAGATCAATGGTACCACAGGATACGAAGAAGCGGCCGCGCAGGGTCTGATGGCCGGTCTTAATGCCAGCCTGTACAGTCAGGACAAAGACGGCTGGAGTCCGCGCCGTGATGAAGCGTACGTAGGGGTTCTGATTGACGATTTGTCCACCATGGGCACCAAAGAACCGTACCGGATGTTCACTTCCCGTGCGGAATACCGCCTGTTGCTACGTGAAGATAACGCCGATCTGCGTCTGACCGCGAAAGCGCATGAATTGGGGCTGATCAGCGAGGCGCGTTGGGCACGCTTTAACCAGAAAATTGACAACATGGACCGCGAGCGCCAGCGTCTCAAAGAGACCTGGATGAACCCCAATTCTGCTGGTGTAGCATCACTTAACCAGTTGCTGAAAACGCCAATGGTGCGTGAAGCCAGCGGTGAGGATCTGTTGCGTCGTCCGGAAATGACCTACGATCAACTGACTCAACTGGACGCGTTTGCGCCGGCGTTAGCGGATCGTCAGGCGGCCGAACAGGTTGAAATTCAGGTGAAATACGAAGGTTACATCAAGCGTCAGCAGGATGAGATCGAAAAATCACTGCGTCATGAACACACCAAATTGCCGCTGGATCTGGATTATGCTGCGGTCAAAGGGTTGTCCAACGAAGTGGTGGCCAAACTGAGTGAGGCTAAACCAGAAAGCATTGGTATTGCATCGCGCATCTCTGGTATCACGCCGGCTGCGATTTCTATCTTGCTGGTGCATCTGAAAAAACACGGCATGCTGAAAAAAGGCGAGGACGTCGCATGAGCGCACTACGCAGCACTCTTGATGCGCTGATCGCGCAAACCGACTTGTTGGTGTCTGAGCGTCAGCGTGAGCAACTGGTAGGGTATGTGACCCTGCTCGACAAGTGGAACAAGGCCTACAATCTGACTTCGGTGCGTGATCCGCAGGAGATGATGGTTAAACACATTCTGGATAGCATCGTTGTCAGCCCGGCGCTGGATGGCGAGCGCTTTATCGATGTTGGAACTGGCCCGGGGCTGCCGGGCATTCCGCTGGCGGTGATGAATCCGGACAAACAATTCGTGCTGCTCGACAGTCTTGGTAAGCGCATTCGTTTCATCAAGCAAGTGTTGCACGAGCTCAGCATCAGCAACGTCACGCCAGTGCAGAGCCGGGTGGAAGAGTATCAGCCCGACATGCTGTTTGACGGGGTACTCAGCCGCGCGTTTGCCTCCATTACCGACATGGTGGAATGGTGTCACCATCTGCCCAAAACGTCGGGTGGCGTGTTTCTCGCGCTCAAAGGTCAACTCCCGCAGGATGAGATCGACCAGTTGCCGGAGTGGTGTTCTGTGATCGGTATCAAAGCTTTGACAGTTCCTGAATTGGAAGGTGAGCGTCATCTTGTAATCTTATCGCGCAAGGGATAACAGCGAGGCATAACGTGGGAAAAATCGTAGCGATCGCCAACCAGAAAGGTGGTGTTGGTAAAACAACAACGTGTATTAACTTAGCGGCGTCCATGGCGGCCACTAAGCGTAAGGTGCTGGTGATAGATCTCGACCCTCAGGGGAACGCCACTATGGCCAGCGGCATCGACAAATATCAGGTCGAGGCCACCGCCTACGATCTGCTGGTCGAAGAGCTGCCGTTTGAGCAGGTGGTGTGCCAGAAAACCACAGGCTATTACGACCTGATCGCCGCCAACGGTGACGTCACCGCGGCCGAGATCAAACTGATGGAAGTGTTTGCCCGCGAGATCCGGCTGAAAAACGCGCTCGCGTCAGTTCGCGATAACTATGATTTCATCTTTATCGATTGTCCGCCGGCACTTAACCTTCTTACAATCAACGCGATGGCAGCGGCTGACTCTGTGTTAGTGCCGATGCAGTGTGAGTATTTTGCGCTGGAAGGGCTGACGGCATTGATGGATACGATCAGCAAGCTGGCTGCCGTTGTGAATGAAAATCTGAAGATTGAAGGGTTGCTGCGTACCATGTACGACCCGCGTAACCGCCTTTCCAATGAAGTGTCTGATCAGCTGAAAAAGCATTTCGGTAACAAAGTCTATCGAACCGTTATTCCTCGTAATGTTCGTCTGGCCGAAGCGCCGAGTCACGGCAAACCTGCCATGTATTACGATAAGTATTCGGCTGGCGCGAAAGCGTATCTGGCACTGGCCGGCGAAATGCTGCGTCGCGACGAAGTACCCGCATAATTCAACCAATAGGAATTCTTCTGCATGTCTAAACGTGGTTTAGGAAAAGGGCTGGATGCGCTCTTAGCCACCAGCTCATTTGCCCGTGAGAAACAACACATTGCCACCCAGAGCCAGGCGTTGTCCTCCGATGGCGAACTGCGGGATCTGGCGATCACCAGCCTGCAGCCAGGGGTGTATCAACCGCGTAAAGACATGGCACCGGAAGCGCTGGAAGAGCTGGCGGCTTCGATTCAGTCGCAAGGCATCATTCAGCCGATCGTGGTGCGTCAGGTCGCGGACGACAAATTTGAAATTATTGCCGGCGAGCGTCGCTGGCGTGCGGCCCGTCAGGCGGGCTTACGTCAGGTGCCGTGTTTGGTGAAGAACGTTCAGGATCGGGCGGCGATTGCCATGGCGTTGATTGAAAACATTCAGCGTGAAAACCTCAATGTGATCGAGGAGGCGCAGGCACTTGAGCGTCTGCAGGACGAATTTACTCTGACCCATCAACAGGTCGCCGATGTGATCGGTAAATCCCGCACCACGGTCAGCAATCTGCTGCGCCTGAACCAGTTGGACGATCAGGTCAAGCAACTGGTGGCGGAGAAACTGCTCGAAATGGGTCATGCTCGCGCCCTGCTGGCGCTGGAAGGCGAGCAACAGTGTGAGATTGCACAGCAGGTTGCCAAAAAGCAACTGACAGTACGTCAGACGGAAAAGTTAGTCAAAAAGTGTCTGGCACCCCAAGCTGACACGAAAAACGTGCCAGAAGACGCTGACGCACAACAAATGTCACATAAACTGAGCGAAATTCTCGATGCTAAAGTGTCGATTGTGCGCTCGAAGGACGGTAAGGCTAAAATGACGATTAGTCTTGATGAGCCTCACAAATTAGAGCAGTTAATTGCCAAGCTCGAGAGCTAAATGAGATAATTGATTTAAATCAATTGTGCAAAAAATGATTTCTTGAACGAAAGTTGTCGGTTTGTAAACAAAATTGTAACTTTTTGCGGCGTTTCAATTGCATTAAGTCCGACTCACCGTATAATTTTCGCCAATTTCCAGAGCCCGGAATCGTCAGGCTGTTGGAGTTAACTAGAGGTACGAATACATGGTAGCTGCGTTGGCTAGACCAGGACGAGAGCTTGCTAAGCAATTGTTAATGATCCAGTCCGGCGCGGTTATGTTTGTGGCAGCAGGGATGGCGGTAGCCGTGAATGCTGAATGGGGACTTTCAGCGCTGGTTGGCGGCGGCATATTTGTCGTGGCCAATGCGGTATTCGCGCTGTGTGCTTTTATGTTTAGTGGAGCTCGCGCTGCAAAGCGAATCACGGCCTCTTTCTACACAGGCGAAGCACTCAAAATCCTCATCACGGTTGCACTTTTCTCCGTTGCCTACATGTATATGCAGGTGGAACTTGTTCCCCTGAAACTAACCTATTTGCTGGCTCTAGGTATTAATATCTGTGCGCCAGTGCTATTCATTAACAACAAAAAATAGGACGAGTTATGGCTGCGCCAGGTGAAGCGCTAACATCGGCCGGATACATTGATCACCACCTTACCAACCTGTCTTTATACAAGCTGGGTCTGGTAGCGGAGGAGACAAGTTTCTGGAACGTACATATCGATAGCCTGTTTTTTTCTTTGTTTACAGGACTGATTTTCCTATGGATTTTCCGTTCAGTGGCGAAGAAGGCAACAGCAGGTGTACCAGGTAAGCTTCAGTGTGCTGTAGAAATGATCGTTGAATTTGTCGCGGATAACGTCAAAGACACGTTCCATGGACGCAACCCACTGATCGCGCCTTTAGCACTGACTATCTTTTGTTGGGTATTTTTGATGAACGTGATGGACCTAGTCCCGATCGACTTCTTACCGTACCCAGCTGAGCATTGGCTCGGTATCCCTTACTTGAAAGTGGTACCTTCTGCTGATGTGAATATCACCATGGCTATGGCTCTGGGCGTTTTTGCTCTGATGATCTACTACAGCATCAAAGTAAAAGGCCTGGGTGGGTTTGCCAAAGAACTGGCTCTACATCCATTTAATCACCCAATCATGATTCCGTTTAACCTGCTGATTGAAGTGGTCTCGCTGCTGGCGAAACCTCTGTCACTCGGTATGCGTCTCTTCGGCAACATGTTCGCGGGTGAGGTTGTATTCATTCTTTGTGCGGCAATGCTACCATGGTGGCTACAATGGATGGGTTCACTACCGTGGGCTATTTTCCATATTCTGGTTATCACGATTCAGGCCTTCGTATTTATGATGTTGACCATCGTTTATCTATCGATGGCACACGAAGATTCTGATCACTAATATTTTTTTAAGCTTTATTTATCGGGCACTCTAAGCCAAAAACTACAAATTGGAGATAGTAATGGAAACTTTACTGAGCTTTTCTGCAATCGCCGTAGGTATTATCGTCGGTCTTGCTTCTCTTGGTACTGCGATTGGTTTCGCACTTCTAGGTGGTAAATTCCTTGAAGGTGCTGCACGTCAACCAGAAATGGCTCCTATGCTGCAAGTTAAGATGTTCATCATCGCTGGTCTACTTGATGCGATCCCTATGATCGGTATCGTAATCGCACTTCTGTTCACTTTCGCGAACCCATTCGTTGGTCAGCTAGGTTAATCACTTTTAACGTAAGGCAAACTGCGGTTTGTCCCTGATTAACACTAAGTCCATTTAGAGGGGTAGCTGTTGTGAATATGAACGCAACTCTGCTAGGTCAAGCAATCTCGTTCGCACTGTTTGTGTGGTTCTGCATGAAGTATGTATGGCCGCCAATCATCAAAGCGATCGAAGAACGTCAGAAGAAAATTGCTGACGGTCTTTCAGCCGCTGAGCGTGCTGCAAAAGACTTGGAACTAGCACAAGCCAACGCTTCTGATCAGATGAAAGAAGCGAAGCGCACAGCAACTGAGGTCATCGAGCAAGCGAACAAGCGCAAAGCTCAAATTCTAGACGAAGCTCGCGAGGAAGCTCAGGCAGAACGCCAGAAAATCCTTGCGCAAGCAGAAGCAGAACTTGAAGCTGAACGTAACCGCGCGCGTGATGAACTGCGCAAACAAGTTGCAACTCTGGCTGTAGCTGGTGCTGAGAAAATCCTTGAGCGTTCCATCGATAAAGATGCGCACAAAGATATTCTCGACAACATTACTGCAAAACTTTAAGTCTGGGGGCGCATATGTCTGATTTGACTACTATCGCACGCCCCTATGCTAAAGCAGCATTCGACTTTGCCGTAGAAAAAGGCCAACTGGACCAATGGGGTCAAATGTTGTCTTTCGCTGCGGAAGTTGCTCAAAACGCCCAGATGCAGGAACTGTTAACCGGTTCCGTTGCTGCCGATAAAATGGCAGACATCTTTGTTGCCGTTTGTGGCGAGCAAGTTGATGCAAATGGCCAGAACCTGTTGAAGGTGATGGCTGAGAATGGCCGACTTCGTGCCCTTCCTGATGTTTATGAGCAGTATTTTGCTCTGAAGCAGGCGCATGAGAAGCAAATTGACGTTGAAGTCACTTCAGCGACTGAGCTTTCTCAGCAGCAACTGGCAGACATCAGCAGCAAACTTGAGCAGCGTCTTGAGCGCAAAGTGAAGCTGAATTGCAGTGTAGATGAGGCCCTACTTGGTGGGGTTATTATTCGAGCCGGAGACTTAGTCATCGATAACTCAGCGCGTGGTCGTTTGAACCGCCTGAGCGATGCATTGCAGTCTTAATGGGGATTGGAGCATGCAACTTAATTCCACGGAAATCAGCGATCTGATCAAACAGCGTATCGAATCTTTCGACGTTGTTAGTGAAGCTCGCAACGAGGGTACTATCGTATCGGTAAGCGATGGTATCATCCGCATCCACGGCCTGGCGGACGTGATGCAAGGTGAAATGATTGAATTACCGGGTGGCCGTTATGCACTGGCACTTAACCTCGAGCGTGACTCGGTTGGTGCGGTTGTAATGGGCCCATATGCTGACCTTAAGGAAGGCATGAAAGTAACAGGTACTGGCCGCATTCTTGAAGTGCCAGTGGGTCCAGAACTGTTAGGTCGCGTAGTGAACACGCTGGGTGAGCCTATCGACGGTAAAGGTCCTATCGAAGCCAAACTGACTTCGCCTGTTGAAGTGATTGCACCAGGTGTAATCGACCGTCAATCGGTTGATCAGCCTGTTCAAACTGGTTACAAGTCAGTTGACTCAATGATCCCAATCGGTCGTGGTCAGCGTGAGCTTGTGATCGGTGACCGTCAGACCGGTAAAACCGCGATGGCGATCGATGCGATCATCAACCAGAAAAACTCTGGTATTTTCTCTATCTACGTCGCGATCGGTCAGAAAGCATCGACCATTGCTAACGTAGTTCGCAAACTGGAAGAGCACGGCGCGCTGGCGAACACCATCGTTGTTGTGGCATCGGCTTCTGAATCTGCAGCGCTGCAATACCTGGCGCCATACGCAGGTTGTGCGATGGGTGAATACTTCCGTGATCGCGGCGAAGACGCACTGATTGTTTACGATGATCTATCGAAACAAGCGGTCGCTTACCGTCAGATCTCTCTACTTCTGAAACGTCCACCAGGCCGTGAGGCTTTCCCGGGTGACGTATTCTACCTTCACTCACGTTT
This sequence comes from Vibrio sp. V38_P2S17PM301, assembly GCF_009904845.1. Taxonomy (NCBI): domain Bacteria; kingdom Pseudomonadati; phylum Pseudomonadota; class Gammaproteobacteria; order Vibrionales; family Vibrionaceae; genus Vibrio; species Vibrio sp. V38_P2S17PM301. The sequence goes on from NZ_WXWO01000053.1 coordinate 64,932, forward strand.
GCTAGAGCGTGCCGCTCGAGTCAACGCGGAGTACGTAGAACGTTTCACTAACGGCGAAGTGAAAGGTAAGACCGGTTCTCTGACGGCTCTGCCTATCATCGAAACGCAAGCTGGTGACGTATCAGCATTCGTACCGACGAACGTAATCTCGATTACCGACGGTCAGATCTTCCTGCAAACTGAACTGTTCAACGCGGGTGTACGCCCAGCGGTTGACCCAGGTATCTCAGTATCTCGTGTAGGTGGTTCTGCTCAGACGAAAATCATCAAGAAGCTGTCTGGTGGTATCCGTACCGCTCTGGCTGCTTACCGTGAACTGGCAGCATTCGCGCAGTTCTCTTCTGATCTGGACGAAGCGACGAAACGTCAGCTGGACCACGGTCAGAAAGTAACGGAACTGATGAAGCAGAAGCAGTACGCTCCGATGTCTGTCTTTGACCAGGCGCTGACTATCTTTGCGGCAGAGCGCGGTTACCTGAATGACGTAGAACTGACTAAAGTTCTGGATTTCGAGGCGGCTCTACTATCGTACGCTCGCGGTCAATACGCTGAACTGGCAGCTGAGATCGACAAGTCTGGTGCTTACAACGATGAAATCGAAGCTCAGTTGAAGAAACTGGTAGACGATTTCAAAGCAACCCAAACTTGGTAACAGGTCGGTGGCAGGCTCTGCCACCAACTAATGGAGAGTAACGATGGCCGGCGCAAAAGAGATACGTAGTAAAATCGGGAGTGTAAAAAGCACTCAGAAGATTACGAAAGCGATGGAAATGGTAGCAGCTTCGAAAATGCGTCGTTCTCAAGATGCAATGGAAGCTTCTCGTCCATACGCGGAAACAATGCGTAAAGTGATCGGTCATGTGGCAAACGCAAATCTGGAGTACCGTCATCCGTACCTGGAAGAGCGTGAAGCCAAACGTGTTGGTTACATCATCGTATCCACAGACCGTGGTCTGTGTGGTGGCTTGAACATTAACGTGTTCAAAAAAGCCGTGACGGATATGCAGGCCTGGAGAGAGAAAGGTGCGGACGTTGAGCTGGCTGTAATTGGCTCAAAAGCAACCGCTTTCTTCAACAACAGCGGCGCGAAAGTCGCTGCTCAGGTCTCTGGTCTGGGCGACAGCCCGGTGCTGGAAGATCTGATTGGTTCTGTCAGCGTGATGCTGAAAAAATACGATGAAGGTGAACTGGACCGTCTGTATGTGGTGTTCAACAAGTTTGTCAACACCATGGTTCAGCAACCAACGATCGATCAATTGCTACCTTTGCCTAAATCGGACAGCGAAGAGATGCAGCGTGAGCATTCATGGGACTACATCTACGAACCTGAACCAAAACCTCTGCTGGATACGCTATTAGTGCGTTACGTAGAGTCTCAGGTTTACCAGGGTGTGGTTGAGAACCTTGCTTGTGAGCAAGCGGCTCGAATGATTGCGATGAAGGCTGCAACCGACAACGCGACTAACCTGATTGACGACTTAGAACTTGTGTACAACAAAGCCCGTCAGGCGGCGATTACACAAGAACTGTCGGAAATCGTTGGTGGTGCGGCAGCGGTTTAAGCTTAGGTAAAACGAAACAGTTTAGAGGATTAACGATGGCTACAGGTAAGATCGTACAGATCATCGGTGCGGTAGTCGACGTAGAGTTCCCACAGAGCGAAGTACCTAGTGTATATGACGCTCTAAACGTTACGGACTCAAAAGAACGTCTGGTTCTTGAGGTTCAGCAACAGCTAGGCGGTGGCGTAGTTCGTTGTATCGTGATGGGTAGCTCTGATGGTTTACGTCGTGGAGTGGAAGTGGTTAACACCGGTGCTCCAATTTCAGTACCAGTAGGTACTAAAACCCTAGGTCGTATCATGAACGTTCTGGGTGACGCGATTGACGAGCGTGGTGAAATCGGCGCGGAAGAGACTTACTCTATCCACCGTGAAGCACCAAGCTACGAAGAGCAGTCAAACGAAACATCGCTTCTTGAGACCGGTGTAAAAGTAATCGACCTGATTTGTCCATTCGCGAAGGGTGGTAAAATTGGTCTGTTCGGTGGTGCAGGTGTAGGTAAGACCGTTAACATGATGGAGCTTATCAACAACATCGCACTGCAACACTCAGGTCTGTCTGTATTCGCCGGTGTAGGTGAGCGTACTCGTGAGGGTAACGACTTCTACTTCGAGATGCAGGAAGCAGGCGTAGTAAACATCGAGAAACCAGAAGAATCTAAGGTTGCGATGGTTTACGGTCAGATGAACGAGCCACCGGGTAACCGTCTGCGTGTTGCCCTGACGGGCCTGACAATGGCAGAGCGTTTCCGTGACGAAGGTCGTGACGTACTGCTGTTTATCGACAACATCTACCGTTACACACTGGCAGGTACTGAGGTATCAGCACTGCTGGGTCGTATGCCATCTGCAGTAGGTTATCAGCCTACACTGGCAGAAGAAATGGGTGTTCTTCAGGAACGTATCACGTCAACTAAGCAAGGTTCTATCACGTCTGTACAGGCAGTATACGTACCTGCGGATGACTTGACCGACCCGTCTCCGGCAACCACGTTCGCGCACTTGGATGCAACAGTGGTACTGAACCGTAACATCGCAGCGATGGGTCTGTACCCAGCGATCGACCCACTGGATTCAACGTCTCGTCAGCTAGACCCACTGGTCGTTGGTCAAGAGCACTACGACATCGCGCGTGGCGTTCAGCAGACACTTCAGCGCTACAAAGAGCTGAAAGACATCATTGCGATCCTAGGTATGGACGAGCTGTCTGAATCAGACAAGCAAGTGGTATCTCGTGCACGTAAGATTGAGCGTTTCCTAACTCAGCCTTACCACGTAGCAGAAGTATTTACCGGCGACCCTGGTATCTACGTACCTCTGAAAGAGACTCTGCGTGGCTTTAAAGGTCTGCTAGCTGGTGACTACGACGACGTTCCAGAGCAAGCGTTTATGTACTGCGGTGCAATCGACGATGCTATCGAGAACGCGAAGAAGCTATAAGGCTAACTAGGAGGCGATATGGCAGCAATAACCTTTCACCTAGACGTCGTCAGTGCAGAGAAAAAGCTTTTCTCTGGACGTGTTGAAACGTTTCAGGTGACCGGTAGCGAAGGTGAGCTTGGTATTTTCCATGGCCACACACCGCTGCTGACCGCTATCAAGCCTGGTATGGTGCGCATTGTGAAACAGCACGGCCACGAAGAGTTCATTTATGTCTCGGGTGGTATTGTTGAAGTTCAGCCTGGCACAGCGACTGTGCTGGCTGATACGGCAATCCGTGGTGAAGACCTTGACGCAGCGAAGGCAGAAGAAGCCAAGCGTCGCGCTGAAGAGAAGATTCAGAATCAGCATGGCGATATGGACTTCGCGCAAGCGGCCAGTGAACTGGCTAAAGCCATTGCTCAGCTACGAGTAATTGAGCTGACAAAGAAACGTCGCTAATCTTTAGCAACGTGCAGTAAACGGCGGTCATTTGACCGCCTTTTTGCTTATTTTTTAAAGTAAATTTTCCCGCATCGTTTAACTAATCGACGCGAAGCCGCTACAATCTCCTCAAAAATTTTTTCACAATTCCAACAGGTCACTTTATGAAATTCAGTGCGGTTATTCTGGCTGCGGGTAAAGGCACCCGTATGTACTCTAATAAACCTAAGGTTCTGCATACTCTGGCAGGCAAGCCGATGGTCAAACACGTGATCGACACTTGTGCCGGTTTGGGAGCGCAGAATATCCATCTGGTGTATGGCCACGGTGGCGATCAGATGCACTCGGAGCTGGCCGACGAACAGGTCAATTGGGTCTTGCAGGCAGAGCAATTGGGGACGGGCCACGCGGTCGATCAGGCCTCCGCGCAATTTGAAGACGATGAAAAAATCCTGGTGTTGTACGGTGATGTGCCTTTGATCTCGGAAGAAACCATCGAGAGCCTGCTGGATGCGCAGCCAACTGGCGGGATCGCACTGCTGACTGTTGTCTTGGATAACCCGACCGGCTATGGCCGCATCGTGCGGAAAAATGGCCCGGTTGTGGCGATCGTGGAACAAAAAGACGCCACGGAAGAGCAGAAGCTGATCAAAGAGATCAACACTGGGGTCATGGTCGCCACGGGCGGGGATCTGAAACGCTGGTTGTCCGGACTCAACAACGAAAACGCGCAAGGCGAATATTATCTTACGGACGTGATTGCGGCGGCGCACGATGAAGGACGCGCCGTGGAAGCGGTACACCCGGGCACACCTATTGAAGTGGAAGGGGTTAACGACCGGGCTCAGCTGGCGCGTCTTGAGCGGGCCTTTCAGTCTATGCAGGCGCAAAAACTGCTTGAGCAGGGGGTGATGTTGCGCGATCCGGCTCGTTTCGATCTGCGCGGTGAGCTGCAGTGTGGCATGGACTGTGAAATCGATACCAATGTGATCATCGAAGGTAACGTCACTTTGGGTGATAACGTGGTGATCGGCAGCGGTTGTGTGCTGAAAGATTGTGAGATTGACGACAACACTGTGGTGCGTCCGTACAGCGTGATCGAAGGGGCCACGGTCGGTGAAGAGTGTACCGTCGGACCGTTTACCCGTCTGCGTCCGGGAGCAGAAATGCGCAACGATTCGCACGTCGGTAACTTTGTCGAAGTGAAAAACACCCGCATTGGCGAAGGCTCAAAAGCCAATCACCTGACGTATCTGGGCGACGCTGAAATCGGTCAGCGTACCAACATCGGAGCTGGTACCATCACCTGCAACTACGACGGCGCCAACAAATTCAAAACCGTGATTGGCAATGATGTGTTTGTCGGCTCCGACAGTCAGCTGGTGGCACCAGTCACTGTGGCGGACGGTGCGACCATCGGTGCGGGGACGACATTGACTAAGGACGTGGCTCAGGGTGAGTTAGTGATCACTCGCGTAAAAGAGCGCACCATTGCGGGCTGGCAGCGTCCGGTAAAGAAAAAGTAATGCGATAGATCAATCCAACGCCGCTGTATACAGCGGCGTTGTGCTATCTGGGCTAGTGGCCCGGAATGGCAATGCGTTTTTCCAGCCAGCGAACGCTTTGTGATACCAGTAGGATAAGCAGCAAGTACTCCAGAACCAGAAAAGTATAGATCTCCAGCGGTAAGTACTCATTCACCACCAGCTCATTGGCCCGGCGGGTCAGATCACTCAAACCGATCACACTGACCAGCGATGACATCTTCAGAATATAGACAAACTGATTGCCCAGTGGCGGCAGGATGTGACGAAATGCCTGTGGCAGAATGATCACGCGCATTTTCTGCCCGTAGCTGAGTCCCAGCGATTCCGCTGCTTCGTGCTGGCCACGCGCAATTGCCTGAATCCCGCCTCGAAATACCTCGGCCATAAATGCGCTTTCGGCGACAGTCAGGGCAATCACGCCAGCCCAGAAATGATTCAGTGAGATGTCCAGCAGCGTAGGCATGCCGTAATAGACCCACAACAACAGCACCAGCACTGGAATGGAGAGGATGACCTCGACATACAAGCGGTTCAGCCATTGTAGGAGGCGCGACTCTGACAACGCCAGCAGTGCCACCAGCAGACCGAGTTTCATCGCCAGCAGCATGCTCAGCAGCGACACCTGAATGGTGTCGTTAAAGCCCGCCAGCAAAAAGCTCAAGTTGGTGCGCCCTTGTTCGGTAGACGGATCGAGCGCATACCATCCCCATTGATAATCTGAGCATCCTGTCAGTAGCAGGAGCGAGAGCAGTAATAAATATCGACCCGTCACACTACACCTTGTATTGGCTAAAAATATCCGTTTGTTGCTGCTATGTTATCAGTGATTTTGCCTCGAACGTAACAACTTTAAGGATAGCGAAAATGAACAAGTTCATACTGGCATTGGGAATGTGTGTTCTGGCCATCGGTCAGGCGTGGGCGGAGACCAGCCGGCTGCAGCAGATCCTCGACAGCGGCGTGCTGCGGGTCGGTACCACCGGAGACTGGAATCCAATGACGATGAAAGATCCGGCCAGCAATGGCTATCGCGGCTTTGATATCGATGTGACCACGGCGCTGGCCAACGATCTCGGGGTCAAAGTGGAGTATGTTGCCACCGACTGGAAAACGCTGGTCAATGGCATCACCGCCAACAAATACGACATTACCGGCAGCGCCTCTTTGAACATGTCCCGAGCTAAAGTGGCCGGTTACAGTCAGCCGTATTTTTATCTGGCATTTGTGCCTGTGGTGCAGAAAAAAGATCTGGTCAGGTTTTCGGATTGGTCTGACTTTGATCAGCCCAATGTCAAAGTGGCCGCGACGCTTGGTACCGTACAGGAAAAAATGGTCAAAGAGTTTTTCCCGTCAGCGCAGCATATTGTGATTGAAGCGCCGGCGCGCGATTTTCAGGAATTGCTGGCCAAACGCGCGGACGTATCGGTCACGTCGAATGTTGAAGCTGCCACCTTAGTGGAAAAGTTCAGCCAACTGGCGATCGTACCCGTAAAAGCCCCGCGTCGTCCGACTCCGATCGCGATGTTGCTCCCTCAGGATGACCAGGTGTGGATCAACTACATCAACCATTGGATAGAATTGAAGAAAACCCAGGGTTTTTTCACACAGACGGCGCAAAAGTGGGGCCTGACCAGCCTGTAGGCTGAGTGAAAAAAGAGCCGCAGTCTGCGGCTCTGATGGTGTGATTACTCTTCGCTGACCACCCGGGCGTTGTCCGGTGTGGTGAAGTGTTGTCTCAGGGCACGATTGGAAATCACGTACCCCAGCCACAACCCGCCCATGCAAATCAGGATAGCGATGCCGGTGACCATTTGCGCCTGGCTGGCCATTGCGGCGACCAGAGCGCTTGCCAGGCTGCTGACACAAATTTGCAGGCTGTTCTGCAAGCCAGCGGCCGTGGCCGGGCTTTGCTTGGCACTCGACAGGGCACGGTTGACCACAATTGGGTACATCGCGCCATTGGCGACAGCCAGCAAACAGAAAGGGGCTAGAATCGGCCAGATCGAGCTCAGTTGCCACTGCGAAGCAATGAACACCAGCAAGCTAGCTACACTGAACAGGCCCAACAGCTGTTTAAGAATTTTCTCGTCACCAAATTTTTTTACGGCGACTTTCCCCAGATAACCACCCGCAATAAAAGCGATGGTTTGTGGGATGAAACTCAGGCCGATGTCTTTCGCGTCATAGCCCAGTTTTGCCATGATTTCCGGCATGCCGGTCAGATACGCAAAAAACGCCGCTGAAGCGGTGGCGTACATCATCACATTGCCCAGGTAAGATTTGGAATGCAGCAGGGCCTTGATGTCGGCCCCCATCGAGGTTTGTTTGACGGCCACCGCCTCTTTTGACTGCGCCAGAGTTGCTGCCGCCAGGACCACACCAACCAACGTCAGGCAGACAAAGATGCTTTGCCAGTTGAACTGGTTGGTTAGGACAACGCCCAGTTGCGGAGCCAGTGCCGGAGACAGAGCCACCAACGGCATAATGGTGGCAAACAACTGCTGGCGGGTGGACGCATCGTAGCGTTTTATCACCATAGCCTGCCAGATTACCGCTGGAGCGCACACGCCGATGGCCTGCACGAAACGCAACGTCAGCAGTTGCCACACCTGATCACAGAAAGCCAGTCCGAGTGAAGCCGTGTGTTGCGGTGGCCAAACTTGTCCGAAGCCAGTCCCCAGAGCAGTTGACCGCTGGCCATACCGACCAGAAACACCGTCAACGACAGCGCTATCTGTTCCGGCCCGGTGGCAAAATCGGTTTCCATTGCTTTGAACGCCGGCAGGTACATATCGGTGGCAACAAACGCCAGCATCGACAGCGCGGCAAGATAGAAAAGTTGTAATTTGGATACTTTCATAACGTTTCCATTCAAAATTATTCATCAGTTACTCTGGTGCGTAATCCACCATTTTTATTCACTTAGTTATTGTATTTTTCGCTTTTAAGAAAATGAAACGTTAATATTTGCAGTTATCAATCAAAAAATTTGAAAGGTGGATCATGAGTCTGTTTTCCAAATCGTCGCTGGAGATGGTCGATACCGTTGCCCGCTTAGAGAGTTTCACCGCCGCGGCTGATGTGTTGCATCGGGTGCCGTCGGCCATCAGCTACAGTGTGCGTCAGTTGGAAAAAGAGCTCGGCGTGATCTTGTTTCGTCGTCTGCCGCGCAAAGTGGAGCTGACCCCGGCCGGAGAACTGTTTCTGGCGGAGGCGCGTCTCATGCTGAGACAGATGGAAGAGATCAAAGCGCAGACCCGCCGCGCTGCGCACGGTTGGCAGAAAACGCTGCGCGTGACACTGGATAACGTGGTGAAACTGGACAAAATGAAACCGTTGGTGGAGGACTTTTATGCCACGTTTCAGCACGCCGAACTGCAGATCAATATGGAAGTGTTCAACGGCTCCTGGGAGTCGATTTCACAGGGGCGGGCGGACATCGTGATTGGGGCCACAGCCGCGGTGCCGGTCGGCGGCGATTTTGAGGTGAAAGACATGGGGGTACTCGATTGGGCGTTTGTGATGTCGCCGAGCCACCCGTGTGTGCGTGAGCAGACCTTGAGTGAAGCGTTTGTCAGTCAGTTTCCGGCCATTTGCCTCGATGACACATCGAACGTGTTGCCCAAGCGGCATACCGTGCATTATCCCGGGCAGCGACGTTTGCTGCTGCCGAACTGGTACAGTGCGATTGAGTGCCTGAGAAACGGGGTCGGGGTCGGTTACATGCCGCGCCATATTGCCCAGCCGTTGATCGCGGAGGGCTTGCTGGTGGAAAAAATCCTCGCCGAAGAGCGACCGCTCAGCCATTGTTGTCTGGTATGGCGTAAAGATGAGAATCATAAAATGATCGAGTGGATGGTGGATTATCTTGGCTCCAGCCAACAGCTCTATCAGGATTGGCTACAGGCCCATTAGCATCCGGACAATAAAAAACGCCGGTGGGGAGCCGGCGTTTTGGTGGTCATCTGGAGTTATGGGCGTTCAAACACCGTCGCGATCCCCTGACCCAGACCGATACACATGGTGGCCAGGCCGTATTTTGCGCCTTTGGCTTCCATCAAGTTGATCAGCGTGGTGGAAATGCGCGCGCCGGAGCACCCCAGTGGGTGACCGAGTGCGATCGCGCCGCCGTTGAGGTTCACTTTCTCGTCGACCACATCCAGCAGGCCAAGATCTTTGGCACACGGCAGTGACTGCGCGGCGAACGCTTCGTTAAGCTCAATCACGTCCATGTCGTCAATGCTCAGTCCGGCGCGTTTCAGCGCTTTTTGCGTCGCGGGGACAGGGCCGTAACCCATGATGGACGGATCGCAGCCGGCAATAGCCATGGCCCGCACTTTAGCACGGATGGTCAGACCGAGCTCGTTGGCTTTGTCTTCACTCATGATCAGCATCGCGGCCGCGCCGTCAGACAGAGCAGAAGACGAACCGGCAGTGACGGTGCCGTGTGCCGGGTCAAACACCGGACGCAGCTGAGACAGACCTTCGACCGTGGTTTCCGGGCGGATCACCTCGTCAAAGTCGAGGGTGAACAGTGTGCCGTCCGGGCCGTGTCCTTCCGTGGGCAGGATTTCGTTTTTGAACCGGCCTTCCAGTGTCGCGGCGTGTGCTCGGGCGTGAGAGCGGGCGGCAAATTCGTCCTGCTGCTCACGGCTGATGCCATGCAACTTGCCCAGCATTTCTGCTGTCAGGCCCATCATGCCGGCGGCTTTGGCGACGTTCTTGGACATTTTCGGGTGGAAATCGACGCCGTGTGTCATTGGTACGTGACCCATATGTTCCACACCACCAATCAGACAGATGTCCGCATCACCGACCATAATCGCGCGCGTACCGTCATGCAGAGCCTGCATGGACGAACCACACAACCGGTTGACGGTGACCGCACCGATTTCGATCGGCAGGCCTGCCAGCAGCGCGGCATTTCGAGCAACGTTGAAGCCTTGCTCGAGAGTCTGTTGTACACAGCCCCAGTAGATATCTTCGATGTCACCTGGATTCACCTGAGGGTTACGTTCCAGCAGGCCTTTCATCAGGTGCGCCGACAAATCTTCGGCGCGTGTGTGACGGAACGCGCCGCCTTTGGAGCGACCCATAGGTGTGCGCAGACAATCAACAACTACTACGTTTTTCATTTGGTATCCCTCCTAGATAGAACCGGCTTGTTGCGTGCCGTAAAAGCTCTGGTTGTTGGCGGCCATATCCAGCAGTAGCTGAGGCACCTGATACATCGCACCCAGCGAGGCGTATTGCTTCGCCATCTCGATGTAGTTGCTGATCCCCAGGCTGTCGAGGTAACGACACACCCCGCCGCGGAATGGAGGGAAGCCCAAACCGTAGACCAGTGCCATATCCGCTTCTTGCGCAGAGGCAATGATGTTTTCCTGCAGGCACAACACCACTTCGTTGATCATCGGGATCATCATACGTTCGATCAGCGTTTGATCATCGAACTCCGCCGGTGCAGCACACACGTCGGCTAGCAGTGGAACGATCTCATCGGTGAAAGTTTTCTTCGGTTTGCCTTTGCGATCCGTGGAGTAGCTGTAGAAACCGTGGCCATTCTTTTGACCGTAACGGTTGGCTTCATACAAAGCATCAATGGCATCGCGGCCTTGCTTGGCCATACGCTCAGGGAAACCTTGTGCCATAACGGCTTGCGCGTGGTGTGCTGTGTCGATGCCGACCACATCCAGCAGATACGCCGGACCCATAGGCCAACCGAACTGGCGTTCCATGACTTTATCAATCCGGGTGAAATCTGCGCCATCACGCAACAGCATGCTGAAACCACCGAAATATGGAAACAGCACCCGGTTGACGAAAAAGCCCGGGCAGTCGTTGACCACGATTGGGGATTTGCCCATCTTAGCCGCGTATGCCACCACTCGATTGATGGTATCTTGTGAGGTTTTCTCACCGCGGATAATCTCCACCAGCGGCATGCGATGAACCGGGTTGAAGAAGTGCATACCACAGAAGTTTTCCGGACGTTGCAGCGATTTTGCCAGCAGGTCAATCGGAATGGTGGAAGTGTTGGAGGTCAGCACGGTGTCTTCACCAACGTTTTGCTCTACTTCGCTCAGAACCGCGGCTTTTACTTTCGGGTTTTCGACCACGGCTTCCACCACGATATCGGCTTGTTCAATACCGGCATAGTGCAGGCTCGGAGTGATCGAAGCCAGAATACCGGACATCTTGAAGCCATCGATACGACCGCGCTCCAACTGCTTGTTCAGCAGCTTCGCGGCTTCGGTCATACCGAGATCCAATGACGGCTGAGCGATGTCCTTCATCAAAACCGGCACCCCCTTCAGCGCCGATTGGTAGGCGATGCCGCCTCCCATGATCCCGGCGCCAAGGACGGCGGCCCGTTGGGTGTCTTTATCGGCGGCTTTACCCGCTTTTTTGGCCAGACTCTTGATGTACTGATCGTTGAGGAACAACCCCACCAGAGACTTGGCTTCTTCGGACTTGGCCAGCTTGATGAAGTATTGACGTTCAATCGCCAGCGCGGCATCACGGTCGCTGCGAGCGCCCGCTTCGATGGTCATGACCGCGGCCATTGGCGCCGGGTAGTGCGGGCCGGCTTTTTGTGCCACCAGACCTTTCGCCATGGTGAAACTCATCGTGGCTTCCAATTTGCTCAGCGTCAGCGCGGAGGTTTTTTCACGGCGGCGGCGTTGCCAGTCCAGTTGTTCATTGATCGCTTGTTGGAGGGTCGTCAGTGCGGATTCGCGCAAGGTCTCGCTGTCAACCACCGCATCCAGCAGACCCACCTTGAGTGCTTCGTCAGCGCGGCAGGCTTTACCCTGGGTGATGATTTCCATTGCGCTGTCAGCGCCGATCACGCGTGGCAGGCGTACACAGCCACCAAAACCCGGCATGATGCCCAGTTTGGTTTCCGGCAGGCCGATGCTGGTGGTTTTATCACCAATGCGCATGTCAGTAGCGAGTACACACTCACAACCGCCGCCCAGAGTATGACCTTTGACCACCGACACGGTAGGAACCGGCAGATCTTCCAGTTTATTAAAGATGCTGTTGGCAAACTGCAGCCATTGATCCAGTTCTTGCTCTGGCTTGGCGAACAAACCCAGAAACTCGGTGATATCAGCCCCAACGATAAAGCTGTCTTTGTCAGACGTCAGCAACAGGCCTTTTAGGCCGGGATGGGCGTTCAGTGCGTCGAGCGCTTTATCGAGTGATTCCAGTGTTGCCAGATCCAGCTTGTTGACTGAATTGGGAGAGCAAAAGCTGAGCTCGGCAATACCGTCTTGTAATTCCTTTACCTGTAGGGTGTTGGCTTGGTAAATCATTGTCTATCTCCATGACCTACAATCTGCGATTGTGTGTAGAGGTAAGTCGTTATACTTTTTGTTCTGGTTAGACCAGTGATGATTAGTGTGGACCTGTGATTGTTGAATTTCAATACATTTTTTAAACAAGTGTTTAACATTGTGCGATTGAGCAGATCCTCCCTCCCTTTCATAGGGCCTCGTGATACACTGGGCGTGAATGCATCAACCCCAGTGAAACAATGAACGATCTGCCGTATCTGATCCCTGCCGCGCCAGCGGTGTTTGAAGAAGAAATCAAAAAGAGCCTTTTTATTACGTATTTGGCCCATACCCCCTGCGTGGAAGCGGCAAAAGGGTTCGTAGAGCAGATCAAAGCCAAACATTCTGATGCCAGGCATAACTGCTGGGGGTTTGTGGCTGGCCGGCCTGAAGACTCCATGTTGTGGGGATTCAGTGACGATGGCGAACCGTCCGGTACGGCGGGTAAACCGATTCTGGCGCAGTTATCGGGATCCGGGGTGGGAGAGCTGACCGCGGTGGTGACGCGCTATTCTGGTGGCATCAAGCTTGGTACGGGCGGGTTAGTTAAGGCGTATGGGGGCGGAGTGCAGCAAGCACTTAAGCGGCTTCAAACTATCGAGAAAAAAATCACCACTCATTTGAGACTCCAGTTAGACTATGCTTTCATGCCGATAGCTCAGTCGTTGTTGGTTCAGTTTGGTGCCAGGGAAGTGGACGCCAGCTACAGCGACATGGTCGAGTTAATCGTCGAGGTCGAGCGACGGCAGGCAGACGGATTAACTCAGAGTATTATCAATAAAAGTGGCGCTAAAGCCGTGGTGTTCCCGTTAACCGGGACTTAAAAGGAAGTCAGAAGCCAATCGCTTCACGCATCAGAAAGCAATGCAATTTCGATCTATTATCCGAATCGTCGGGCTGCTGCTCGCCTTGTTTAGTGTTTCCATGCTGATGCCAGCACTGGTGGCACTGATTTATCGCGACGGAGCTGGCGTGTCATTTGTAACCACATTTTTTGTTCTGCTATTTTGCGGGGCAGTTTGTTGGTTCCCAAACCGGCGTCACAAGCACGAACTGAAAGCCCGCGATGGTTTTTTGATTGTGGTGTTATTCTGGACGGTTATCGGCAGTGCCGGAGCATTGCCGTTTCTGATCTCAGACAATCCGAATGTCTCGGTCACGGACGCGTTTTTTGAGTCGTTTTCGGCGTTAACCACAACTGGTGCCACCGTGATTGTCGGATTGGATGAATTGCCCAAAGCGATCCTGTTTTATCGCCAGTTCCTGCAATGGTTTGGCGGCATGGGGATTATCGTGTTGGCGGTCGCCATTCTGCCGGTACTGGGGATCGGTGGTATGCAGTTATATCGGGCGGAAATCCCGGGCCCGGTGAAAGACAAGAAGATGACTCCCCGTATTGCCGAAACCGCTAAGGCGCTGTGGTACATCTATCTCAGCCTGACAATTGCATGCGCCACGGCATTCTGGTTGGCGGGTATGACACCGTTTGATGCCATCGGCCACAGTTTCTCGACCATCGCGATTGGGGGATTTTCCACCCACGATGCGAGCATCGGTTACTTCGACAGCTACGCCATCAATATGATTACGGTGTTTTTCTTGCTGGTGTCTGCGTGTAACTTCACTTTACATTATGCGGCGTTTGCGTCGGGGGGCGTTCATCCTAAGTATTATTGGCGCGATCCTGAGTTCCGTGCGTTTATTCTGATTCAGGTGATACTGTTTACCATCTGTTTTCTAATGCTGCTCAGCCACCACTCCTATAACTCATTTTATGACGCGTTTGATCAGGCGTTATTCCAAACGGTCTCCATTTCGACCACCGCAGGCTTCACCACCACCGGGTTCGCGGACTGGCCGCTGTTTTTACCGGTACTGCTGTTGTTCTCTTCTTTTATTGGCGGCTGTGCGGGGTCAACCGGTGGCGGGATGAAAGTGATCCGGGTGTTATTATTGACGCTACAGGGTGCGCGTGAACTTAAGCGGTTGGTGCACCCTCGGGCGGTTTATACCATTAAAGTGGGTGGCAGCGCGCTGCCGCAGCGGGTGGTGGACGCCGTCTGGGGATTTTTCTCTGCTTATGCGCTGGTGTTTGTAGTGTGCATGCTCGGATTGATTGCGACTGGCATGGATGAACTGAGTGCGTTTTCAGCCGTCGCTGCGACCTTGAACAACCTGGGGCCCGGATTAGGGGAGGTCGCGCTGCATTTTGGTTACGTGAATGACAAAGCCAAGTGGGTATTGATTGTTTCGATGCTGTTTGGCCGACTGGAAATCTTTACTTTATTAATACTGCTAACCCCAACATTCTGGCGCAGTTAAGGAGATATTGTGGCGAAAGCTCTGTTTCTGTATTCAACCCGCGAAGGGCAGACCAAAAAAATCCTCCATCATATCGCTGCGCAATTGCCTCATCATGACATTGAAATGGTGAATTTACTCGATGTTGGCCAGTTGGATTTATCCCAGTACGAGCGGGTATTGATTGGCGCCTCGATCCGTTATGGCAAACTGCACAGTAAACTGTATCAGTTTATTGATGCGCATCAGGCGCAACTGACTCAGCACAAAGCCGCGTTTATCTGCGTCAACTTGACTGCGCGTAAAGAAGAACTGGGTAAGGACACACCGGAAGGCAGTGCGTATATCCAAACCTTTCTGAAAAAGTCCCCATGGCACCCTTCCTTAATAGGTGTGTTTGCTGGGGCGCTGTATTACCCGCGTTACCGTTGGTTTGACCGCATGATGATTCGCCTGATCATGACGTTAACTGGTGGAGAGACCGATACCAGTAAAGAAGTCGAATATACCAACTGGAAAAAAGTCGATCTTTTTGCGGTTGCGTTTAAGAATCTGTAGAGATAAAGGTGCATTTTAGAGCATCTCGATGAATTACTAACCGAACGACGGAAAATATGGAAAAAATTCAAAAAAAGGGGTTGCCAATAAAATCCCGATCTCTATAATGCCCCCTCGCTGACACGGGAACGCTTCGAAAGAAACGCAGTCGGGTTGGCAGGCCAGTTAGCCAAGCGGAAACGCTTGAAAAAGTTTTGAAAAAAGTGGTTGACACTAAAACTTAAATCGCTAAAATGGCCGTCCGTTTTGAGTCAGGCTAAGCCTGAAGTTAAAACAAAAGCTCTTTAACAATATAAACCTATCAATCTGTGTGGGCACTCGTTGATGATAATCCAAATTGATGTTTCGACATCAACTTAGGTTTCAATGA
>NZ_WXWO01000058.1:0-76475 GCF_009904845.1 Vibrio sp. V38_P2S17PM301
AATATATCCAACGCTGGGCTAAAAGTAATGGCCATGAAATTGTGCATTGGTATGTTGATGAAGCGGCGAGTGCTTTCAAAGGAAGGCGATTTGTTTTTGATGTAATGCTACATGAGCTATCTGAACAGATTATCGATGCTAATGGAGTCGTGGTGTATAGCCTATCCCGTTTTTCTAGAAACTTAAAGAATCAGCTTTTGGCTATGGAAGTTTTGGAGAAAAAAGGGATGATTTTGCAGTCTGCAAGTGAAGCTTTACCTAGTGAGCCTTCTAGTTTTAAATTTATGACTAACATATTGGGCATACTACATGAACACCAAAGCCGAGAAAACGCTGCTGTCGTATCTGACCGTTTGCGAGATACAGCAAGAAAAGGCTTCCATACAGGTGGGCCATTACTTTTTGGTTATCAGTCAGTTAGCGTTAAAGGTGACACATCGAAAGAGCGTAAAAAACTTGTTGTAAAAAGTGATGAAGCAGAAGTAGTTAAAGAGATCTATTCTCTTTCAGATATAGGTCTTAATGGTAAGGGGTTAGGAGTAAAAGAAATAGCAAAGATCTTAAATGACAAAAAGATCACTAACAGAGGGAAAAGGTGGAACAAAAACACCATTCATCGGATATTAACGAACTCTGCCTATAAAGGAGAATTTGAATTTGGTAAAACCCAAAAAAACGAACCAGGTAAGAACATAATAAAAATCCCAGTGCCAAAAATCGTTTCAAAAGAATTATATAATAGAGTGCAAAACAAGTTGTCCGAGCGTCAAGTTGCGTATAACAATGTAAAGTCATTACGCTCTAGTTCATTATTGACAGGGACTCTTCGATGTCCAGTTTGCGGTTCGACGATGGTTATATCGACTGGAAAGGGTGGTAAATATAAGTACTACCAATGCAGCCTGCAAGTTAGACAAGATCCTAAGCTATGTTCATCAAAGCGTCTTCGCAAAAACGAAGCAGATAATGCCTTGAGAAAAGCTCTGTTAGAACATGTGTTTACTTATAAACACTTAGCAAATATCTATAATGATACTTTGGAAATTGTTAAGAATAAGAAAAAAGTTAGTGATGAAAAGCTAAGACCGATTAGAAATCAAATCAGCTCACTAAAGACCAAAGTTAGAAACTTGGTAGACCTTATAGCTGACGGGAAAATTGAGCCTAATCCTGCAATAAACCGTAACATGGATGAATACAACGCTCAGATTGCCCTTTATGAGGAAAAGCTGGATAGTTATAAATCACTAGCATCAATACCCATCAAACGCTTTGGAAAAGCTCAAATCAGTTCGTTCGTGGACAATGTACAACAATACGTGAAGGAAGCTAATGATGAGAAACTAAAGCAATTTTTGTTAGCGACGATAACAGAGGTAACAATCACCGAGCAAAAAAAGCTAGTGCTCAAAGGGAGTAATTTAGCTCTACTATACCTTATTTCAAATGAAAAAGTGGGAACCGATTATTCGGTTCCCACTTTCGTCACTATATGGCGGAGAGATAGGGATTTGAACCCTAGATACGCTATTAACGTATGCCGGTTTTCAAGACCGGTGCTTTCAACCACTCAGCCATCTCTCCATGTGGGCGCTATGATAGGAATATCCAACAGGCTTGTAAAGCGAAGAATCGAGGTAAACGGAGCGGTTGCTCGTTAACTAGCCGATTGTCAAACTCGTGCTAAACTACTAAAAATGCTTATAAATACTAATTTTGTGACGTAAATACTCTATTCATACTTATGCTAATAAAATAATGTTTTATTAATAAGGTTTTGAATTTTAAAAGAAATATGGGTTTGAGAAAACGCTTGTACGCCCGAAAGTCGTTGCACGTAAGTGTGAACTGTTTCAAAATTAGCTAATTACCAGTCTGAAGTGGTTAATTCTGAGGTATTTATGAAAGTCGCGGATCTTTTCAAACATCGTGGTGAAACAGTGTCCAAGTATCATTCTGAGTTGTTGGAGAAAATGTCTCCCGCAGTACGTGAGTACTGGGGCGAAATTCTGCATAAGGCGAATAATCGCCAATTCTTCTCATGGGTACGTGATTTTCAGCAGCCAGCAGTCAACGAAGACGTGGTTGTTGAAGAACCGCAGATCGTGCTTAAGCCTGAAGCACAAGTCTTGTTTGATGAACTTCAGCAACAGATTGGCGAAGTGATCCACACCGGAGACTGGCTGAGCGTTGATCAAGAGCGTATCAATCAGTTTGGCCAGGTGACAGAAGACATGCAATGGATTCATACTGATCCTGAGCGCGCAGCCGCAGAGTCTCCATTTAAGACGACCATTGCACATGGTTTTCTGACCTTGGCATTGCTGCCGCGTTTAACGGACAGTGTTGACCCTGAACATAACCTGTTCCCCAGTGCGAAAATGGTGGTCAATATCGGTCTCAACCAGGTTCGATTTCCCTATCCGGTGAAAGCTGGTAATCGCCTTCGTGCAGTGAGCACGCTAACTAAAGTCACACCTATTCGCAAAGGGTTAGAGGTTGAGCGTGAAATCAAAGTTGAGATCGATGGAGTACGTCGCCCAGCTGCGGTTGTTGTGTCGGTGATTCAACTGCACTTCTAAGTATCCAGATAGCAAAAAGGAGAGCCATGGCTCTCCTTTTTTGTTTCTTAAGTTATTTTGTCGGTGTGTAGCCGTACTCTTCAATCAATTTTTTGGCCGCTTCAGAATCAATGTATTCGATAAACGTTTTAGCGTCTTTGTTGAGCTTTTCTGGATAGAAGACCAATAAGAACGGACGGGAAAGCTCGTATTTTCCGTCGGCGATGTTCTTTGTTGTCGCTTCTGTTCCTTCAAACGTAATGGCTTTAACGGACCGATCAACTGAACCGGTGGAGATAAAGCCGATTGCCTGTTTGTTGTGGTTAACCAGTGTTTTTACCATGCTGTTACTGTTGACCACCAGGTTGTCTGGATTAATGTCAGAAACCTCACGGTTGTTCACGATGCGCGTCAGGCCTAATAGGTGCTCGAAACTGTAACGGGAGCCTGATGATGCTTCACGGGTAACGACGGCAATTTGTTGATCCGGTCCGCCAACTTGTTTCCAATTGGTGATTTTTCCTTTGTAGATATCATACAACTGTTCACGGCTGATATTGGTCAGTGGATTTGACTGATGGACGATCACTGCCAGTCCGTCAAATGCAATGGGATCCACCTTCAGGTCGCCAGACATCTCGCTTTCGACCAGGTAGCGTGAACTCATACCAATGTTGACGACTCCTTTTTTGACCAGTGTTATCCCCGCCGTAGACCCGACGCCCTGAACCGCGACATAAGTTTCTGGATGAGCTTTATTGAAATCTTCGGCGAGTACATCCATGACACGGGCGACCGACGTTGAGCCGGAAACACTGATTTGTGCCGCAAACAGCGGGAAAGAAAACAACGTAGTAGACAGCAGGGCAGCCATCGCAATTCGAATCATACAAAACTCCGGAGGTGGTATATCAGATGCCGCTTATCATATGTCGATTACATGACAATTTTGTGAAAATGAATGCAGACTCAAATATTTATAATTCATATTATGGCTTCTACACTTAATCAGAAGTGATGTTACTCGGGCTAAATAGCTGATACAGTCAAAAAAGTGATCACGCCAGCATCGCTAGGGAGAGTTGAATGAGTTTGGTGAATTTGTTGCAAAGGCAGGTTGAAACCCGGGCTCAGGTTGTGTGTCAGAACCGTAATCAGAGCTTGCCGGTTGAACTGGGCAAGGCCAGTTTTGAAGTGCTCGATAATGGTGTGGTGTTTGTCAAACAACACTATCTTCTCGATTCTTCGCACTGTGATTACTTTAACCCGGTGGCGCGAGTACTGTGGGATGAAGAACAGCAACGATGGAATTTGTCGGTCATTCAGGAAGAAGGGTGTGACGACTGGGTTCCGTATCCTTATCTGGCGTTTAGTAATGACTTAACGGCGTTGATGCGAGAAATTGAGAAAGATCCCAAGTCGTTGTTCTGGGATTGATGCCTATCCGGATACGAATTAAAGAAAAGGCGCCCTACGGCGCCTTTCTTGCGGACAATGTGTTATTCGGCTTCAGCCGGAGCCTTTTCCGATTCTTCCGGTTTTGGCGGCTCAGCGAAGACCTGAGTCGGTTTTGCCACCAGGCTGCGATTTTCCTGGTTCACTTCTGTCAACACCACTTCCAGTGTGTCGCCAAGGCGATAGATCAATTCTTTGTCGATGGCGATGGTACCGTTGTCGCCATCCAATTGGATACGCTCTTTGTTGGCGACGATCAGTTTGCCTGGAACAAACGCTGCGGCGCCATTTTCCAGCAGACGGATACGCATACCGGCACGTGAAATATCGAAGATCTCAGCAGAGAACTTGGTTTCTTTCGCCGGCTCTTCGGCCAGTGTGCGGGCATACAGCCAGTCGGCCACGTTGCGCTCAGCAATCTTATGATGCTTGCGGTGCAGTGCAAGCTCTTCGCCGACCGTTTCATCGGGTTGCTGCACCGGCGCTTTGCCCAGCACGTGCGCTTTGAGCATGCGGTGGTTGATCATGTCGCCGTATTTACGGATTGGAGATGTCCAGGTCGCGTAGATATCCAAGCCCATTGCAAAATGCGGCAGCGGTTGGTTACCAATTTCGCTGTATGTCTGGAATTTACGAATACGGTTATCCAGGTAAGTCGTTTCCTGAGTGCCCAACCAACGACGCAGTGCGGCAAAGCCTTCCAGAGTAGTAATGCTTTCAGCGGTGAACGGAAGGTCGCCTTGTGGATTCACCAGTTCAACGACTTCTTCAATTTTCTCGGCTTTAAAACCACTGTGACAGTTGAACACACCAGTTTCAAAGTGAGCACGCAGAACTCTGCCTGCACAAATGTTAGCCGTGATCATGGACTCTTCTACCAGACGGTTTGCACTGCGGCGCAAGTCGGCATGAATCGCGACAACGTCGTTATCTTCACTCAGTTCAAAGCGGTAGTCCGGGCGATCAGGGAACACGACGGCGTGTTCTTCTCGCCAGTTTGCACGTGCCTGAGAAAACGCGTACAGATCGCGCACGATCTGTGCGATCTCATCGCTTGGTGTCCACTCGGATGACTCACCGGTCTCCAGCCAGTCAGAGACATGATCGTAGACCAGCCGTGCGTGGGATTTAATGTTGGCAGAGAAGAAACGGATATCGTCGCCAATAACGCCATCTTTGCTTACGGTGACCGTGCAACACAGCGCCGGGCGAACTTCGTTTTCTTTCAGTGAACACAGATCGTCCGCCAAATCACGAGGCAGCATCGGAATGTTGCGGCCTGGCAGATAAATGGTGAAGCCACGTTCACGTGCCACTTTATCCATCTCATCATCCGGCGTGATGTAAGCCGTTGGATCGGCGATGGCGATGGTCAGCTCAAACTCCCCGTTTTCTTTTTGTTTGGCGTACAGCGCATCGTCCATATCTTTGGTTGATTCGCCGTCAACGGTCACAAACGGAATATGGGTCATATCGATGCGTTCAAGATCCGCATCGTCTTTTAGTTCCCAGTTCTCGATTCCAGCCGGTTCGCTATTCGGCAAATCGTTTTCTGCCAGCGTAACCCACCACGGCGCAATCTTGTCGTTTGCGTCGGTGATCTTTTCTGAGATTTCAACAAAGAAGCCATTGTCGCCTTTAAGAGGGTGGCGCGTCAGGTGAGCGACCACCCAATCGCCTTCAGCAAAATCGTCTGGCTTGAGACCTTTTTTCACTTTGGCTTTCAGGGATTGTTTCTTCAACTGAGGGTGATCAGGTGCCACATTCAGTTTGCCTTTGAACATCTTAACGCGGCCGATAAAACGGGTCAGAGATTGCTCCAGTAGCTCTTGAGGCTCGGCCACTTCACGCTCGTTTTCGGTACGAATAATGGCAACGACTTTATCGCCGTGCAGACATTTTTTCATGTATGGTGGCGGGATGAAGAAGCTGGTTTTGCTGTCGACTTCCAGGAAACCAAAGCCTTTATCGGTGGCTTTGATGGTGCCTTCTTTCTTTGGCAGGGTTTCCTGAATTTGTTGTTTTAGCTGAGCTAACAGAGGGTTGTCTTGAAACATCGTAAACTTATCTAATTTTGGGCCGGCGAGACATGTCGCGTTGGCGACTCAGATTTTACGTCGATTATGACGCAGCAATAGCAGCACACTATAAACATTGACGCTGCGGATTACTACCGAAAGCGTGCTTTTCACCCCGGAAAAGTTGCTGTTTGCCGTAGGGCGTGCCACCCTTTCTAAACTTGGCTTATGACGTAAATATGACCGTTTTTACCAGTTATGAGAAAAAATTGTGATGTATTTCAATTTTTTCTGGCTTTTTGTGTGCTTTTACGAAATAATCCGCGTCCCTTAGTTGTCCCTAGCGGCTTGATGCGATTTAACACTTATCCGCATCTGAAAGGAATCAGCTCTAATTTGTTGTTTGGATTGGTATGGAATTGGTAGAGCTCGTGGGACCTTGTAAATCAATAATCTTAGTGGGATCCCAATGCAAGATTCTGTAACACAGTTCAGCGACTTAGCGCTGAACGACGCCATTCTTTCTGCTCTGGACGGAATGGGCTTTGTTTCTCCAACTCCAATTCAGGCGGCTGCCATTCCGCATCTGATGCAAGGCGCTGACGCGCTGGGTAAAGCTCAGACCGGTACTGGTAAAACAGCGGCTTTCTCTCTTCCTCTGCTGAACAAAATCGATCTAGACCAACGTAAGCCCCAAGCTATCGTGCTGGCACCGACTCGCGAACTGGCGATTCAGGTAGCGGCCGAAATGAAAAATTTGGGTCAGAACATCCGTGGTCTGAAAGTGCTTGAAATCTACGGCGGTACGTCCATCGTTGATCAAATGCGTGCTCTGAAAAGTGGCGCTCATGTCATCGTCGGTACACCGGGCCGTGTACAAGACCTGATCAACCGTGAACGTCTGCACTTGGACGAAGTACATACTTTCGTTCTTGATGAAGCGGACGAAATGCTGAATATGGGTTTCGTTGACGACGTTACCGATATCATGGAGCACGCGCCAGAGTCTGCTCAGCGAGTTCTGTTCTCAGCTACAATGCCTCCGATGCTGAAAAACATCGTTGAACGCTTCCTGCGTGAGCCAGTCACTATCGACGTTGCAGGTAAAAACCACACAGTAGACAAAGTAGAGCAGCAGTTCTGGGTGGTTAAAGGCGTTGAGAAAGATGAAGCCATGTCTCGTCTTCTGGAAACCGAAGAGACGGATGCGTCAATTGTATTCGTACGTACTCGTCAGGATACTGAGCGTCTGGCAGACTGGTTGTCTGCGCGCGGTTTCAAAGCAGCAGCACTGCACGGTGACATTCCGCAATCCTTGCGTGAGCGTACCGTTGACCACATCAAACAAGGTGTGATCGATATTCTGGTGGCAACTGACGTCGTTGCTCGTGGTCTTGATGTGCCACGTATTACGCACGTATTTAACTACGATATTCCATTTGATGTTGAGTCTTACATCCACCGTATCGGTCGTACTGGCCGTGCAGGACGTAAAGGTAAAGCGATCCTTCTGGTTCGTACCAACCAAATCCGTATGCTACGCACTATCGAGCGTGTGACGAAGTCTTCAATGGAAGAAATCCAACTGCCACATCGCGATAAAGTGGCAGAATCTCGCCTGGAAAAACTGGGTGCAGAACTGGAAGCGGAAAAAGAACACAAAGCACTAGAGAAGTTCGTTGATCTGGTAGAGAAACTGCAAACGTCTCTAGAACTGGATGCAACCACTCTGGCTGCCATTCTGCTGAAGCGTCAGCAAGGCAAACGTCCATTGTTCTACATCGGTGAAGATCCGATGATCGAAGCGATTGAGCGTGATAAGTTGCGTCGTCGTGAACGTCGTGAAAACGGTGGTCGTCGTGAGTTCGGTAACCAGGAATGGGATACTTATCAATTCCAGGTCGGCCGTGAGCAAGGCGTTCAGGTTAAAGACATTGTCGGTGCGCTGGCAAATGAACTTGGCCTGACTAAAGGCTCTATCGGTGCCATCAAGCTGGATCGTGGTGAGACTTACGTTCAGTTGCCTAAAGCGATGTCTTCAGATGTAGCGAACAAGCTACGCAAATTACGCATTCGTCAGAAGCAAGTGGATGCTGTGGTATGTGACTTTGATGATTTCCGCGAGTCACGTGGTCGTCGCGAAGGCGGACGTCGTGATGGTGGTCGTCGTGACGGTGGTTTCCGTAGTAATCGCGAAGGCAATGGCAACTTCCGTGGTAGCCGTGAAGGCGGCAACCGTGAAGGTGGTCGTCGCGAAGGCGAACGTCGCTTCGATCGCAATCGTGGTGGCGATCACCGTGGTAACCATCGTGGTGAACGTGGTCATAGCCGCGGCCGTCGCACCGAAGCGTAATTCTTTGCAGAATTAAGAAAAAGCCCCGCTCAGATGAGCGGGGCTTTTTTGTGCATTAAGCGGCGGGATAAACCATTGGAAAGTCGAGCGTGGGATGTTTAGCAACCATGGCGCTGAAGCCGTATACCCGCTCAAGCAGTTTGGGTTGCAGCGCTTCCCAAGGCGCGGCATCTTCGACCAGCTTGCCATTATGGAGGATCACCATTCGGTCTGCGTATTGCGCGGCCAGATTCAAATCATGCAGCACCACAATGACCGCAGCCTGTTGTGTAGTGGCCAGCTCACGTGCGATGTGCAGCGTATTGTGCTGGTGGGCGAGATCCAGGGCAGATGTCGGTTCATCCAACATCAGGATTTTGCGCTCTCCACTCTGATGTAACTGGGTTAGTACCCGGGCGAGATGCAGCCGCTGTTTTTCGCCGCCAGATAACGAGGTGTATAGCCGTTCTCCGAGGTGCGCAACATCGGTCAGCTGCATGTAGTGCATGGCGATATCCCGGCTTTCGGCCTGACCGATGTTCAACGGTAAGGCGCCCAACTCGACCACTTCGTGAGCCAGAAAAGGAAAACTTAAGCTACTGTGTTGAGGCAATATCCCCAAGTGACGGGCCAGCGCTTGAGACGGCCATTGTGATGAAGATTGAGCAAAATAGGTGAGAGGGCTATCGGAGTTAATCTCACCACACATTAGTTTGAGTAAGGTACTTTTTCCCGCACCGTTTGGCCCGAGTAGCGCAGTAACCTCACCTGCGCGAATATCCAGATCAATGTTATCCAGTATGGTGTGCTTGCCAAATTGCACACTGGCTTGGCGAACACTCAGAACCACTTGTGGCATTACAGAATTCGTCCTTTTTGTTGAAACAGAAGATAGAGAAAGAAGGGGGCCCCAATCAATGCGGTAATAATCCCGACTGGCAATTCGGCAGGCGCAAGAACGACGCGAGACGCCATGTCTGCACCGGTCAGCAACAGGGCGCCCATCAGTGCAGAAAGCGGCAGCAAACGGCGATGATCCGGTCCGGCTAACATACGCCCAAGGTGGGGAATCACCAGGCCAATGAAACCTATCATACCGGATACACTAACGGTCACGCCGACACCGACCGCCGTGAGCAAAATCAGGTGGCGTTTGAGACGTTGTACCGGAATACCAAGATGACGAGCTTCCGCTTCACCGAGCAATAAAGTGTTGAGAGCCCGGGCGTGACGATAAAACAGCACCATTAAGAGTAGGAAGGTGGTGCCCGCCAGGCCTATGGAAGACCAGCTTGCACCAGCCAGCGAGCCCATCGACCAGAGTGTCAGATCACGTAACATTTGATCGTCCGCGAGAAAGTTAAGAAAGCCGATGCCCGCCCCTGACAAAGCGCTGATTGCAACGCCGGCAAGCAGCATAATGGTGACGGAAGTGCCGATTTTAGATGTGCCAAGATGGTAAACGATAACCGTGGTCAGCGCTCCGCCTAAAAAAGCAAATACCGGAATCGCAGTGATGTTCATCAGGACAGGATAGGCTTGCGCCAGTTCGGAAAATAGGACTATCGCAGTTGCCGCCCCTAACGCGGAGCCGGCTGATACACCAATGATACCCGGTTCTGCCAGCGGGTTGCGAAACAGGCCCTGGGTCACCGTGCCGCACAGAGCCAGCGTTGCGCCAACAAATACACACAAAATGGTGCGTGGGAAGCGAATTTCATGGATCACCAGATTTATGTGCGCTGGAAGTGTGTTCGAGCGCACAAGCAGACTGTACAAACTGTCGGTGAACCCGATCTGCATTGGGCCGACGGTGATCGAATAGACGGAGGTTATCACCAACATCAGCGAAAACAGCCCAAGTGTCACGCTCAAAGGAAGTCGTCTCAACAACATGATTGAGCCCTATTTTGACAATAGTTGATGCAGTCGTTCGGCTTCGGCCAGGCTCTTTAAACCCAGTCCGCCAACCAATGCATGCCCGTCGATGGTGAGGATCTGTTTATTCTGACCCGCCGGGGTGGCTGCGAGCATCGGCATCGCCTTGAGGAGCGCGTCAGCGCCGCCTAGCTTGTCGTAGCTACGGCCACTCACCAGAATCACATCAGGTTGCATCTCGACCATAGATTCCATCGAGAGCGGTTTGTACGAAGTTAGCTGTCTAGCTGCCGGGTTGATTCCGCCCGCCAGGCGAATAATGGCGTCTGGCGTCGTATCTTTGCCAGCCACGTTGGCTGCCCGGCCTTCATGAATTAGCAGGAAGAGGACTTTTTTCGGGGTATTTAACGGTTGGTGTGTCAGAGCATCGAGCTGCTGTTGGAGATCTTTTTTCAGCGTTTCGGCTCTGGTTTCGCTGTGGGTCAGAGTGGCAATTTGATCAACACGCGCTAAAAGTCCCGCAGTGCTGGTCTGAGTGTTAACGATTTCAACACGTACGCCAGCGGATTTGAGCTGCTCTAAAGTGGAGCCAGGCCCCATTTCATCCGATCCAATCAGCAGTGTAGGGGACAAGGCCAGCAGACCTTCCGCAGACAGGCGGCGATGGTAGCCTATCTTGGGGATTGTTGTATTCCCTGGTAGTGTGCTAGTGACATCCACAGCGACAAGTTGATCATCCACGCCTAACGCAACCATCAACTCAGTGACGGCACTGCCTGCACTGACGATGCGTTCGTTGGCAGACGCGGTGATTGGGGAGAGCAGATTCAACGCTAAGGCGCCAAGGCAGAAAAAAGGTTTGAGCGGTAACATGTTAAAAATCTCGTTTACTTAGAATCTTCGGTGAGTAATTGGGTCGCCTGAATGCCGTTTTCTTGCAAGTAAGCCAACAGTTTGACCAGGTATTGAATATCGGCCGTTTTCTCGGCGCCGATGACGATCGGTCGAGGTTGGGAACTGTGTTGTTCCAACAGCGCCAGAGTAAAGTTTTCCCAGTCGAGGTATGTCTGACCATCGATAGCCCAATGTGGCTCATCATTAAGAATGTTGATGGTCATGGATTGGCTGTCGATGGCAGCAGAGATTGGGGAATCGGTGGTTGGCAGGCTCACGTCCAGCGAGTCCAGCTTGACGGCTGCCGTCAACATCAGAAACACCATAACGATAAAAATAATGTCCAGAAGCGGCGTTAAATCGGGCGTCATACTGAAGGACGTGTGGTTGTGCCCAGTTTTAATCATTGTGAAGCCACCGGGGAATTCATCGCTGTGCCATGTGTCTGAGCCAGGATTGGTCCGGCCAAATTGACGCCTTCAAGCCAAAGGTTGACATAGTTCAGTGTGTGCTCGAGTTTGGCCATCACACGGTCTGCCCATAATCCCAGTAACTGAGCGGCAACAATAGCGGGCAGTGCGATCAAAAGACCGGCAGCGGTGGTGAACATGGCGATGCCTAGCCCATCGGCCAGATCGCTTGGGGTCACATTGCCTGAAGATGCGGCCATGCCCTGAAACATCTCGATCAGGCCAAGAACAGTTCCGAGCAAGCCCAGTAATGGGCTGATCACACCAACCAAGGTTAACAATCGCAAACCTGAATGGAGTTGGTGACGCTGCTCTTGCAGCCAGATACCGGCGGCGTCTTCTCTTAGCGTTTTCTCTACATGGCGATGTGTCAGCAACATACCGACTCCCTTAAACAGTAAGGGACGGCGAGGAAGTAGCGCTTCTGCTAGCTCGTCCAACTGTTGATGGTGTTGCGGTGAAAGCTGCATGAGTTTGTATTGAACCGCGCGTTTTCCCACTGAGAAACTGATCGCGACTTGGATCAGGCGCTCAGCAATAATCATTGCGGTCAGAGCGGAACAAACGAGCAGTGGCCAGGTCATCAGGCCAAGCTGTTGCTGTAATTGAGCAAAGGTTTCCATGGTTAATCCAACTTAAAACGAACGGGAATTTGTACTCGGTGTGCGACTTTCTGCCCCGCAATGATGTGGGGGGAAAACCGCCATTGTTTGATGGCATTGAGTGCCGATTTGTCCAGTAGTGTTTCTCCGGAAGAAGCAATCAATACTTGTTTGACCTGATTACCATTTTCATCCAGCCATACCTCGTACATTGTCACGCCTTCAATTCCCCGTTTTTGTGCCAGACGAGGGTAATGCGGGGCGACCGGCCGAGTGACAAACGATGGTTTTTGTACCATGACAGGTTCACTGGATGCGCCTTGTGTCGCCGGTTGAGGTTTCACGTTGTCGATAGGAGGAGTCGGTGGTGTTTCCTGCTCAGGTATTTTTGGTTGTTGCTTTGTTGCCGGCTTAGCTGACTTAACCTGAGCCGGCTTTGATTTGATTGGCTTTGTGACGTGTTTCTTCACCGCCGGTTTCGTGGCGACACTTTTCGTCGGTGACGTCAGTTCCGCTGCCGCTTGCACAGTCTCTGGAGCCTCAGTGGGTATGGCGTCGGATGCTGGGATGGGAGGCGGGGCAGCAACAAAATTTATCGCAACAGATGTCGACTGGCTACCCGCGGGCATTGCCAACGCTTTTGGTTCCTGGGCGACAAACAGTAGAGCAGCATGCGCGATCAAAGACACACCGCCAGCAATTGCATACCTTGTCAGGCTCACTTTTTTCTCCACTTTGTTGACTGGCTGAACACACAGAGCAGATTATTATTTAAAATCTAAATAATATCAATTATCAATTGCATTCTCATTTGTGTGCTTTTATGATCCCGAACCAGCACCTAGATTGAAGCCTGAGTCCCTTGAATAAAGGGCATTGCAGGATTGTATATGAAGATTGACTTAAATAGTTTTGATGAATCGGTTTTGGGGCGTCATACCGACGATCCACTCCGATTTGCTTTCGATGCGAAGCACTCCGCTCACGCTGGTGGCGGAAGTTTGATGGTGTCGCCGCAGAGTTCAACTACGGTTTTAGACAAGCTGTACCAAACTCCGGGTCGTGCCGGTGACAAGCGCTGTCTCTATATCCATGTTCCTTTTTGTCGTGTGCGGTGTACGTTCTGCAATTTTTTCCAGAACGCGGCAAGTCGCCGTTTAGTCGATGAATACTTTGATGCTCTGATGTTGGAAATCGAACAAAAGTCCCAGTTCGCCTGGACACAGTCCGCGGTATTTCAGGCGGTGTACGTTGGAGGTGGTACGCCAACGGATCTGTCTTCAGAACAGATACAGCAATTGGGTCAGAGGATACGATCCGCGTTTCCACTTGCGTCTGATTGCGAGATTACCCTGGAAGGGCGAATCAATCGTTTTAGTGATGAAATGTTTGAAAGGGCGCTCGAAGGCGGATTTAACCGTTTCTCTTTTGGTGTTCAGAGTTTTGATACTAAGGTCAGACGCAGTGCTAAACGACTGGATGATCGAGATACGGTGCTGGAACGTTTGAGCCAGTTAAGTGCCCGCGATGATGCATTAATTATTATCGATCTTTTGTACGGACTGCCGCATCAGTCGGCTGAGGTCTTTGAGCAGGATCTGCGCGATTTTCTCTCGACTGGGGCTCATGGACTGGACTTGTATCAGTTAGTGGTCGGCGGAGACGCGCCGATGTTGAATTTGGTGGAAAAGGGTAAGTTACCTCCGCCGGCAAGCTCCACGGAGAAAGCGCTTCTGTATAAAATTGGCGTTGAGTTTATGCGCCAGCATCATTTTCGGCCACTCAGCGTCAATCATTGGGCTCGAGACAACCGGGAGCGCAGTTTGTATAACAGTTTGGCCAAAACGTCGGCTGACGTGTTACCGCTAGGTTGTGGTGCGGGCGGTACGCTTGGCGGCTACAGTGTCATGCAGCATCGTCATCTTCAAGCCTATCTGCAAGCGATTGAGACACAACAGATGCCAGTGATGATGCTCAGTAAACAGCATGACTTGGCATCGGTATTTGCCGCTTTAAAAGCGGCTTTCGACAGTGGTGTACTGCGTCGCTACGCGCTACCAAAGGTGTTTGGGGTGAACCTTTTTGGTTTACTGCATCCTCTGTTCGTCCACTGGGATCGCCTTGGTCTGGCAAAGCTTGAAAAGGATTATCTCAGCCTGACGTTGGCGGGTGGTTTTTGGTCTGTCACTTTGACGCAGGCTTGTATCCGGATTCTGCTTCATACTTATCAAAACACGATGAAGCCATGTTTGGTGGCCTCTTAATGGAATAACTATGAATACATTAAAACAACAGGTCGCTCAGGTGATCGAAGATGAACCGAAACTGCTCCCAGCGGCCATTGCACAGCAATTGAAGGTATCGGAGTTTGATGTGGTTGCTGCGTTGCCGGATGACATGGTCGCCGTGATGGCAGGTGAACAGGCACAATCGATTCTAGAAGAACTGGTCAGTTACGGGCCGGTGACGACTATCATGCATTCGTTCGGTTCGATTTTTGAAGTGAAAGCTCCGTTTCCAAAAGGTAAGCTTGCACGCGGTTATTACAACTTGATGGGGCGCAATGGGGAACTTCATGGCCATCTTCAACTCGACAATATTAAGAATATCGCGTTAGTCAGCAAACCATTCATGGGGCGAGAAAGCCACTATTTTGGTTTCTTTTCTGAAGACGGCAACAACATTTTCAAAGTGTACCTGGGGCGGGATGACAAGCGTGAATTGATTCCGCAACAAGTATCGCGATTTAAACAAAAACAAGCAGAAATAAAACAGAACGATCTTTGAGAGAGTCAGGAGATAGCCATGGATCAGCAAATAAAACAAGAGCGTTTGCAGGGACGCCTTGGACCGGAAATTCAGGAGTTTCGTCAGCAACGCAAAACCATTCAACTGGCGACAGTGGATGAAGAGGGGCGCCCTAATGTGAGTTATGCCCCGTTTGTACAAAATCAGGAAGGCTACTTCGTGCTGATTTCAGAGATAGCACGTCACGCAAGAAACCTCCAGGTGAATCCGCATGTCTCTTTGATGTTGATCGAAGATGAAGAGAGCTCAAAACAGTTGTTTGCTCGCAAGCGTTTGACATTTGATGCAATTGCCAGCGTGGTAGAACGTGATTCACCACTGTGGGCGCAAGTGATCGGACAAATGCAGGAACGTTTTGGCGAAATTGTCGAAGGGTTAAGTCAATTGCAGGATTTTGTCTTGTTCAACCTCAAAGCTGAACGTGGTTTGTTCGTGAAAGGTTTTGGGCAGGCGTATCAGGTATCAGGGGATGACTTGGTTGATTTTGTGCATCTGCAAGAAGGCCACAAAAAAGCGTCTAACAGCTGATTATTATTAATCATTTTCTAAGGGAGCTATAATGCTCCCTTTTCTTTTATCTGGAGTTGATCACCGTGAAACCGATAAGCAAAGCGCATGGTGAAATGTGTTACCCGTTTATTTATGAAGACAGCCCAGTGTGTGATTTTGAAATTGCGGCGGACGAGCTATGTACACGTGTGGGCAAAGTGTTGAGTATGGAGCTGGACGAGCACAGCCGGGAAATATTGACCCGCATGCAGCCGCACATATACCATCTCAATGGCTCTGTGCGCGGCAAGTTAGCCATTTTTGAGGAGACGCTCAAGGAACTGCATCGCGATTATGAGCAACTCTGTCAGATTCTGGAAGGCGGTTTTCGTGGATTTGTGTTGCCTGGCGGGCATCCGATCGCAGGAGAGCTGCACTTGTGCCGTACGCAAGCAAAGAAGGTGGTTCGTGCCTTAGTGGCGGTGGAACACTCGGGCCAAAAATCGCCTGCGCCCATTCTGTTTAAGTATGCCAACTTGCTGGCGAATATTCTTTACGCACTGGCCTCATACACCAACCGTATTCATGATGTGGCGGAGACGGAATTTGTCAGTAAAAGCTACGCGATGCCCAAGTAAAGACGGATTGTCTGAATAACGGCATCGGCGATAAGATTTTCTTTGTGAAAACGCTCTTGTAGGTGGGATCAATGAATACGTTGTTTACTTATATTTTGGCTTTGCAGCAAGACGTCAGTGGTTTGTCTATCGACGAACAAGTGTGTCAAACACACACCATGGTTGATGGCGATTTGGTGACGCAGGTGAGTGAACTTACGGTTAAGTTTAACAATGGTGTCATGCTACACAAGCACCTGGAGCGTGATCTGGTACATACGTGTGAGGCAGGCACGTGTTCAGAATGCTGGATCACTTACCAAGTGATCGCTCAGCCTGACAGCTTGAGGGTGACACCGCAAAAAAATGCTTCACGAATCCATGTCAGGAAGCATTCTGGCTCAAAATTAATACGGTACAAACGCCTGTCTGACGAACTGTTAATGTCCGTGTTCCAGTGACCTGACAGTGAAACAATCGGCAGGATGTACGCGCGCCTTAATCAAGCGTTAAATAGGAAAATAAAAAAGTGAAAAAGTGGTTGTTAATCGGGTTATTGCTAACGGGGTTCGCGATGGCATCGGATAAGATTGAACATCCGTGTACCGTGAAAGGTGGTGGCGTGACCGCTGGCTATCTGTGTGCTGTGAACAAAATGGATATTGCCGACAAAGAGCTGAATCGAACTTATCTGGAAGCGTTAAAGAGAGTTAAAGAAGAAGAAACCGCTTTAAGGAAAACATGGGAAAAGACAGACTTGGTGAAGCCTTTTCGGGCTGCTCAGCGCGCATGGTTAACATTCAGAGACGCTCAGTGTCGATTCAGTGGCCTTTCTTCAACACCATCTCCCTGGCAAGCCGTTCAGATTGAGGAATGTAAAGTAAGAATGACGCTTGAACGAATCGCTTATTTTAAGGCGGTGTATGTCGGTTAATTGCCTTGCAGTGCAACGTGAAGCCAGTAACAAATCGTTAATTAGGATTCGCGACGCGTGGCATTTTTTAATGATTTAGGTGTAGTGTTGGAGAGGGCAAAAGGAGCCGGCAATGATGTAATCCTTGCACGATAGTTCACATCGTATTGATTGACGACCAGAGAAGCCGAAAGGAGGCGAATGCATGCATCAACATGAAAAACTGAATTATGTAGAGTTTGGAGCCAAAGACTTGGCCGCCACGAAGGCTTTCTTTTCTGCGGTTTTTGGCTGGGCGTTTGTGGATTATGGCCCCGAGTATACCGCCTTTTCAGACCAAGGGTTGGATGGTGGTTTCTTTCGGGCAGAGACTTGCAATCAAACCAGCACAGGTGGGGCACTGCTGGTGTTTTATAGTGCTGATATCGAATCGACGTTGGCTAAAGTGACTCAGCATGGTGGTCAAGTGACGCGTCCTGTCTTCGATTTTCCGGGTGGCTGTCGCTTCCATTTCAAAGAACCCAGTGGTAACGAATTCGCGGTGTGGTCAGAGGCGCGTGGATAGAACCGTGCATCATGATCTCAATCGGTTAAGGTCAAACTAGATTTTAGGAGTCGGCATGGAACAGGGAAACGCTTTTCAGGATTTAGTTCCAAATAATCATTGCTTTGGGTGTGGCCCCGAAAACCCGCTCGGTTTGCAAATCAAAAGTCACTGGGTTGATGAGAACAAATCGGCGTGTAGGTTTGTGCCTTCACCTCATCATTGTGCGGGGCCCGTTCAGTTTTTAAATGGCGGTATCATTTCGACCGTCATTGATTGCCATTGTATATGCACGGCGATAGCGAAGGGCTATCAATTGCAGGAGCGGGAAATCGGGACCGGGGAGACGATCTGGTATGTAACCGGGAAACTTGATGTGACTTTTCTTAAGCCGGTACGCATTGAACAAGAAGTGGAATTGGTTGCCGAGATAGATGAAATAAAAGGCAGCAAGATGACATTAACTTGCCAGCTCTACTCTGCAGGCGAACTCTGTTGCTCTAGCCAGGTTGTGGCGATACAAGTGCCCAACAGTTGGCTAAATAATATGACGGGTTGATTGGCAAACTCATTGAACGTTTATTCGAAAACAGTTGAGTCTCTTGTCAGGCGAGATGCGTTGCGGCTAAAAGCATTGCAATGTGTTAAGCAACTTCAGTTGCCTCAATGCTATCTGGCGGCTGGCTTTGTACGCAATTTGGTTTGGGATTATTTGCACGCCAAACCTCGGTCAACCGCGCTAAACGATGTCGATGTGATCTATTTTGATCCTCTGGAAACGAACCCTGACGCGCATCTGGCTCACGAAGCTCGACTGAAACACGCCTTGCCTATACTCAACTGGCAAGTGCGTAATCAAGCTTGGATGCACCTTCGCAATGGGGAGCGTCCCTATCAGAGCGCTATTGATGCGATGAGCTACTGGCCTGAGCAGGAGACGGCGGTTGCGGTCAGACTCAACAGTGACAATCAATTTGAATGCGTGTCCGTGTTTGGTCTTGCTTCGTTGTTTGCATTGAGGATTACCTACAATCCAAAACGTGAACGTGTTCTGTTTGAACAACGACTCCAGACTAAAGGCTGGCTCAATCTATGGCCTGAGTTGCGAGTCGTATGAACGCCTTGGGCTGAGTGCGGCCAAGACAATCTTTTGAAATTAAAATAGAAAAGTGTCGGTCTCATTTCGAGTGGATGGCAATACTACACAGCTGAAGAAGAGAATAACGCAGGGAGTAACGGAATGTTTGTGGTTTCAATAACCTATAAAGTCAACTTGGAGCAAGTGGAGTCGCATTTAGACGATCATATCGCATACCTTGATCGTCAGTATGAGCTCGGTCACTTTCTGGTTTCGGGACGCAAAGTACCCCGGACGGGCGGTGTGATTCTCGCGTTGGCACAGAGCCGTGAAATGCTCGATGCTGTGCTCGCTGAAGATCCTTTCTACCAGCATGCCTTAGCCGATTATGATGTAACTGAATTTGTGCCTACCAAGTCGTCCCAAGAGCTGGCGCTGTTGTTAAATCGGTAATCAGTCAGCTTGTCTGTCGTGTTTCAACTGTAACCAGCGCGCCCTGGCGTTTTATCTCAGGCTTGGGTACCAAGTGTCGACTCACGACGAGGATTTTAGCGAGCTGGTATTTCGTTTGATTTAGTAGCCATCAGGCTATTGCTTCTCAGTCGCGGCGGCATGATCGACTTTCGCAATGATATTCATGTAGTTCGCTTATAGTGCCTGCTCCCGTTTGCTGGCCGTTATGTCGCAAAATTGTAAGCACTTTCAACTTTGATCAAACCGTATCGGCCAGCGCCAGAAATGGCATCTGTAGCAGATTCAGTCCAAGTCGTTGCGACTTCATATTGTTCTCCTTGTGACAATATGAGCGTAATGGACGCAAAGTAAAAGATAGTGTTGATACGCAGCGAAAACACATTGCGCCATTGTGGGCAAATGAGCCTGTGGATTGTCTGAACCAACGAGAGAAAACCTGTGAAGATAAGTGAATTGCAAGCGCATATTAAAACGTTCGATTACGACCCTGAACAGCCGCAGAGCTACTTTCTAAAGTTAATTGAAGAAGTAGGGGAAGTGTCCGAAGCATTAAGAAAAAACCGTTCAGGGCAGCCTGACAGTGGGTCTTTAAAAGGCTCCTTAGCAGAGGAGTTGTACGATGTCCTCTATTATGTTTGTGCGTTGGCAAATATCCATGACATTGATTTGGAGAAAACGCACCAGCTCAAAGAACAGTTAAACAAGATCAAATACAACCGTTAGGTCAACAAGCGTCAGAGTCTGCGGACGCGAGTCCGCCGCCTTAGGAAATGGAATAAATGATTATCAGGGAAATGAACAAAGATGATGTAGACGCATTGACCGATATTTTTGTCGAGCTAGAGCGTTACTACTTTGGGGAAGAGGCGGCCAGTGCAGAAGAGCTTCATGATTATCTGCTGACTAAAGTGTTTTCACCCGAGTCTGGTGTCCGGGTAGTGGCGGCTATCAACGACCAGTGTGTGACGGGGATTGCGACCTATACCTTGATGTATCCGGCCCCGAAATTATCAGGACAGATGTATATGAAGGATCTGTTTGTTTCATCGGCGGCCCGAGGGCAGAGGGTTGGGAGAAAGATCATGCACTATCTGGCTGCACTCGCCATTGCAAAAGGTTGCCGGCGTCTCGACTGGACGGCAGAAACAACCAACCCGTCTGCGGGCGACTTCTATCGCGCTATCGGTGCCCAGCATGTGACGGAAAAACAATATTACCGTTTTAGTGATGAAGCACTAAGTCAACTCGCGGTTTTGAATGAATAACATCGACGTTAACAGAGATTATAGGGAAGAAGATGAAGACAGCACTTATCACCGGAGGAACGAAAGGGATCGGACTGGAAGCGGTCGTGCGCTTTGTCCGGCAAGGTTATCAGGTAGTGACGTGTGCCCGCCATTCAGACACCTGGCGACAAGCGACGTTGATTCATCCGGAGCTGGAATCGGTAAGGTTTATTCCAACCGATATTTCCGTTCAGGCTCAAGTTGAGCATCTTTTTGACTGCATTAAGTCGGATTATTCCGGGTTGGACGTCGCGGTCAATAATGCGTCACCGGCATTGGGTTCGAGGGGGCTTTATCATACGGTTGATCCCGATGCGCTGCAGGAGACACTGCAACAGGACTTTTGGTCACATGCGTTGTGTCTCCGTTACCAATTGGAACTGATGAACTCAGGAAGCGCAATCGTCAACATTAGCTCGATTAACGGACTCAGGCCCACACCGAATGCTGCCATGTATGCGGCAACGAAGCACGCTTTGGAAGGGTTAACGCGCTCGCTGGCGCTAGAAAACATTGAGCGCGGTATTCGCATTAATGCGGTGGCTCCGGGCGTCACCTGGACACCACGCTGGGAAGAGCGGGCAAAGGAAATACCGGCTATCCGACAAGATGTTTCCAGCGTTGTCCCACTGGGGCGGTTTGCCAGCAGCAAAGAGATCGTTGATGCGATTGAGTTTCTTTGCTCCGATAAAGCCAGCTATATTGTCGGCCACACGTTGGTGGTTGATGGTGGGCTGTCAATAAAATAAGTCAGCCATTTACCCATTACAGAAGGATCTATTGCGGCTATGTTGTTACCACCAAGATTAAAACAGGGCGATACGATTGGCTTTTTCTCGCCATCCTCACCGGCGACCGTATTTGCCCCCACTCGATTTGCGCGAGCGAAAACTTTTCTCGAAAGCAAAGGGTTTAAGCTGAAAGCAGGTAGCCTGACGGGTGAATCAGACCATTACCGTTCGGGGTCAATACAGGCCCGGGCTGAAGAACTGAATAGATTGATTCGTGACCCTGAGGTGCGGTGTATTATGTCGGTGATCGGCGGGTTCAACAGCAACGCGCTGCTGCCTTATATCGACTACCAAGCGCTGCAGCGTGATCCGAAGATCATCATAGGTTATTCGGATGTGACCGCACTCCTGCTCGGTATTTATAGCAGGACTGGGCTGGTTACTTTTTATGGCCCGGCGTTGGTGGCATCGTTTGGGGAACTTCCTCCACTGGTCGAAGAGACATTTGCATCCTTTGAGTCGTTGCTTTGCCACTCGCCGAGATGGCCTTACGAGTATCAATTACCAACCTATTGGACCGATACGATGATCGATTGGGAAACGCAAAGTGAAGCAAAGCCTGTGCGTGATAACCAATGGCAATTCCTTGGCAATGCAGCGGTTTGTGGGCGACTTGTTGGCGGTAACCTCAATACCATGGGCGGTATCTGGGGATCAGAGTTTATGCCAGTAATCCAACCAGGTGACATCCTGTTACTCGAAGATTCGCTGTTAAGTATCGCCCACATCGAGCGATCATTTAATCATCTAAAACTCTGTGGTGTGTTTGAGAAAGTGGGCGCCATTATTCTGGGCAAACATGAACTGTTTGACGACAAAGGTACCGGACGAACGCCATTGGATGTGTTACAAGAAGTACTGGGAGAGCAGACGCTGCAAATTCTTTACGGGTTCGACAGTTGTCATACTCATCCGATGTTGGTGACGCCGCTGGGTGTGGAAGCGTGTATTGACTTCGAGCAGGAAACCATCCATCTGATGTCGCCCTGGACTCAGGAAGTTTCCGCTGGACAAGCTTAAATGTTGAGTCGGAGCGTGTAATGCCAGATCAGCACTCAGTGATGACGTTATTTCAAGGAGGATTTATGGACGCAGAACAACAAATTAAACAACTAGGCCTGATACTGCCACCATTCAGCGAACCACAAGGCAGTTATCGTAACTGTGTACGTACAGGAAATCTTTTGTATGTTTCCGGAAAAGGGCCAGTCTCGGGATTCGATGAGATACCCAAAGGGAAATTGGGGCGTGAGTACACCGTTGAGCAAGGGTACGAGTTCGCCCGTGCCGCAGGGCTAGATATTTTAGCGGCCATAAAACAAGAGCTCGGTACACTCAGTCGCGTGACCCGCGTGGTGAAAATTCAAGGCTTTATCAATGCAACTGAAGAGTTTGAACAACATCCCCGAGTGTTGGATGGTTGCTCTGAGCTGATGGTGGAAGTGTTCGGTCAAAAAGGCATGCATGCCCGTTCTGTTTTTGGTGCCGCTTCGGTCAGAGCCAACTTACCACTTGTGATTGACTCAATTTTTGAAATCGCTGATTAGAGTGTTAAAAATATGCAACAGGCATCAAGTGAGTCACTGAAAGAGTCTTTAACGATAAAACAGCGACTTACAAGCGCTAAACTTCATATTGAAGAGCGTTGACCTTCGTGATCAAACGCAATTCATTCTTAGCAAAATTACCGGATAGTGGACGGAGCATATGGGGTATATGCGTATCGTAAAGAGGTAAAAAATGCGAATGTATCGAGACATTACGAATGATCCGTCGATCCGCGGGTACGAGATCGGTGATGATTACATCACGGTGTGGTTGGAAGGCGATGTCAGGCCAAGTACCTATAAATATGATCGGGCTGGTCGGCAGCATGTGGAGCGAATGAAGCAGTTGGCGAAGTCGGGGAATGGACTCAATGCTTATATTCAACACTTCGTGAAGTTTGATTACGATCGTTAATGTTTCAGCCTGACGCTTGGTATTGTGTCAGGCTTTTTCATATCTGTTGTCTGTACACTTTTACGTGCCACATTGCTGTGCTAGGGTGAATGTCCTTAATTTCATGAGCTTACATGACGAGTTTAAGCATAAGGAACCTATGCAAATTACACTGTTACGCGAGTCAGATACTCAAGCGTTGTTAGAATTTGAGTTGGAAAATCGCGCCTGGTTCGAATCCCATATCAACCCACGTGAAAATAGCTTCTACAGTTACGAAGGTGTGCGTAGCCACATTCTTGAGTTTCTCGGTGGCTACAGGACCCGTGAAATTCTGCCGATGTTAATCAAAAATGATCAAAACGAGATCGTCGGTCGAATTAACTTTCATCAGGTGGACAAACTCCGCCAGACGGCTCACCTGGGTTATCGTATTGGCGAGCGCTTTACGCGTCAGGGTATTGCGTCGTTGGCGGTGGGGCAGATTCTCCAGAAGGCACGTCAGTTTGGTGTTCACACGGTGATCGCCATGGCAGCAATCGATAATCTGGGCTCGCAAAAAGTATTGGGGAATAACGGATTTGAAAAAGTTCGGGTGATCAAAAACTTTGCCGTTGTGCGTCGGCGCAGTATCGATTGTATTGAGTTCCAGATTGATTTGGACAGCGAGTAACTCTCAGCCATCAAATGGCCTGAGGGGGGCACACCAAGTGGTCAAAGACATAAACAGCCAAGGAGTCATCATGGCATTGGATATTTATCAAGTCGACGCTTTTACCCATCAGGCGTTTCGTGGCAATCCGGCCGGCGTGTGTATCATTCGGGAAGATTTGGATGAAGCGCTGATGAAAAACATCGCTAAAGAGATGGCCGTTTCTGAAACGGCGTTTCTGAATCTGAATACGATGAATCTCAGATGGTTTACGCCACAGGTTGAGGTTGATTTATGCGGGCATGGTACGTTGTCAGTAGCGCATATTCTCAGACAGCGACATGTTGCCCAGACAGGCGACGAACTGGCATTTGTTACGCGAAGCGGCATATTGAAAGTCACGTTAGATGAGCAGCAGTATCATCTGGATTTGCCTGCCGCTCAGATTGATACTCATCAAACAGTGAGTGATGAGCTGATTGATCATCTTGGAATCTATCCGGAGCAGGTCATTCAATCCGGTCTGTTTGACGGCAATTATTTTATCGAGGTCGAGGATGAGGAAACGATTCGTTGTTTGGAACCCAACTTTGATGCTTTAACACAGTTCCCCGGGCGTAGTGCTTTAATCACGGCACGTTCAGAAAGCCGCTACGATTTTATTTCGCGCTACTTCGCTCCGTGGGTGGGCGTGAATGAAGACCCGGTTACGGGCTCTGCTCACTGTGCGCTGGCCACTTATTGGGGAGAGCGACTGGGTAAAACTGTGATGAGCGCGTATCAGGCTTCGCAGCGAGGTGGCGAGGTGACAGTAACCTTACTGCCTGAACAGCGCGTTTTACTGACCGGACAGGCGGTGACGATTTTGAGCGGAAAACTGGAGCTGTCAGTATGAATAAAGTGGTGATTGTCACTGGCGGTGGCCGTGGCATCGGTGCAGCAACGGCCAAAAGGTTGGCGGCTCAGGGGTACGCTGTGGCCATCAACTACCGGGTTCGCCATCAAGAAGCTGAAGCTGTAGTTGCGGAGATCACAAGTCTTGGCGGTACGGCGTTGGCGATTGCTGCCGATGTATCGGTAGAAGCGGATGTCGTTCGGCTGTTCGAACAGGCTGAGCAGCATTTTGGTCAAGTGACGCATCTGGTCAACAACGCCGGTATTCTGACCACCCAGTCCGAGTTAAAGCACATGACCGCCGAGCGTTTTAGCCATGTATTGAACGTCAATGTGATAAGCTGTTTTTTATGCTCGCGCGAGGCTGCGAGAAGGCTGCCCTTTGGAGGCGCTATTGTCAATGTTTCGTCTGCGGCTTCACGCACCGGAGCCCCGTTTGAATACATCGATTATGCGGCGTCCAAAGCGGCGATGGACACTATCACCAAAGGTTTGTCTCTCGAATTAGCGCAACATGGCATTCGGGTAAACGGTGTGCGTCCGGGGTGCATATATACTGAGATGCACGCTGATGGGGGAGAGCCTGAGCGTGTGGATCGCTTAAAAGAACGTATCCCGTTGCAACGTGGCGGTCAACCAGAGGAAATTGCGGCGGCGATCGCCTGGTTGCTGTCGGATGAAGCGTCATACGCAACAGGGTCGTTTATTGATTTGGCTGGCGGAAACTAAAGCGTAAGGAATCGTATGGAAGCTCTGGGAAAGGATATTTGGATTGTCGAGGGTGGAACGGTGCCCTTTTTTTCATTGCCGTATTCGACTCGGATGACAGTGATACGTTTGCAAGACGGTCGTTTATGGATTCATAGCCCAATCAAACTGACGCTGTCTCTGAAAGCGCAAATAGAGGCTCTGGGTGAGGTTGCCTACCTGATTGGACCGAACCATCTGCATCACTTGTTCATTGAAGATTGGCAGCGCGCTTATCCCTTGGCGCAGACATACGCGACGGCGGAGCTGAAAAATAAACGTGAGGATCTGTTTTTCAATGGGGTACTTGAGTCAAGTTCGGCAATGCCATGGTCGTCAGAGATACGCCAACTGCTGTTTACTGGCTCTCGGGCAATGCAAGAGTGTGTGTTTTATCATCCGGAATCGGGCGTTTTGATCGTAACCGATTTGATTGAGAACTTTAATCCGACGGTATTTAAGCCCTGGCAGCGTGCGATAGCCAGAGGCGTTGGCATTCTGGCTCCCAACGGTAAAATGCCGCTGGACTGGAGGATGAGCTTCATGTTCAGTAAACCGCAGGCAAGAGAACACCTTGCGACCATACTCGAATGGCAGCCACGTATGATTGTGATGGCGCATGGTGAGATCATCCGTCAGCAGGCAGAAGGTTTCTTACATCGTTCTTTTTCCTGGCTTGACCTGAACTGTTCCCACTGACTTTCGAAGGCTTTCCCTACTCAGTGAAATAAGGTGCGCAAATTGATGTTTATTTGCGCACTCAGACCCGTTTTGGGTGTAAGTCACTAAATTGTAAACCAAAGCCAACTACACTGAGCGAATAAACAACGACAAAAACAAGAAAAAGGAGGTTGTTATGGCAATTCAAAGATTGGATGCTACTCAGCTCTACCACGTCGCTGAGCTGGAAATTTTGCCATGTAAGTCAACGAAGGAATTACCTCCTATCGATGAAATTGTGGGCCAGGAGCGCGCACAAAAGGCCGTAGAGTTCGCCATGTCGATCAAGGAAAAAGGCTACAACATTTATGCCATAGGTCAGAATGGCCTTGGCAAGCGTACCATGATCCTGCGTTATCTGAATCGGCATAAACATGACGTAGATGGTCTTTATGACTGGTGTTATGTAGCAAATTTCGATGATATCCGTACACCAAAAGTTCTGAAACTGCCTTGCGGAGTAGGCAATAAGTTTCGTCTGGATATTGAAAAGCTGATGACCAAACTGGTGACGGCTATTCCATTGGCGTTCGACAATGAAATGTATTTCAGCCGGGCTGAAAAGCTCAAAAATCAGTTGGCGCAAAAACAGCAGGCGGAACTGGAAAACATCAGTCGGGAGGCAA
This sequence comes from Vibrio sp. V38_P2S17PM301, assembly GCF_009904845.1. NCBI lineage: Bacteria > Pseudomonadati > Pseudomonadota > Gammaproteobacteria > Vibrionales > Vibrionaceae > Vibrio > Vibrio sp. V38_P2S17PM301. The sequence goes on from NZ_WXWO01000058.1 coordinate 26,791, forward strand.
AAGACAAAGGGATCAGCCTGACGCTAACCACGCAGGGAGATTACCAGTTTATCGCCATGAACGGTGAGGAGCTGCATACCGAAGAGTCGTTTGAGGCGTTAAACAAGAAAGAGCAGGAGTACTTTGGTGCCACCATCGATGAGCTGGAAGTCAGTTTACGTAACATGGTCAGACAGCTGACGGAGTGGGAAGAGGCTTACAGCGACAAAATCAAAAAGCTCAATGACGACGTCACACAGGACGTCATCACGCACTTTTTCCGTCAATTGAAAGAAGACTACGCGCAATATCCGGAGATCAAAACCTATCTGCGTGATCTGCAAAAAGACATTGTCGAAAACGCTGATATCTTTCTGGAAGAGGGCAGCGAGCAGGGTGAGATTGCCCAGGCATCGCTGGATAAAAAGCTGCCACGCCGTTATAAAGTGAATGTGCTGGTCAGCCGAGCTTCCCACGAGTTTCCCGTGGTGGTGGAGGAGAACCCGAACTACCATTCATTGTTTGGCTACATTGAGACTGCGACGTTTAAAGGGACGGTTTTCACCGATTACTCCTTGATTCGTGCCGGGAGTTTGCATAAGGCCAACGGTGGAGTCTTGCTGATGGATGCGGTCAAAGTCCTGGAACAGCCTTATGTTTGGGATGGCATTAAGCGTGCGTTGCGATCGCGTCAACTGAGCTTCACCTCATTGGAGAAAGAAGTGACGTTGACCGGTGCCGTTTCTCTGGATCCGGAACCTATTCCACTGGATGTGAAAATCATTCTGTTTGGGGATTACCGGACTTATCAGCTGCTTCAGCATTATGATCCGGAATTCAGTGAACTGTTCCGTGTGACCGCCGATTTTGAAGACGAAATGCCGCGCACAGCGGATTCAGAGCTGCACTATGCCCGGTTTATTTCCAGCATCGTGCATGACAACAGCATGCTGCATTGTGATCGGAAAGCGATTGCCCGCATCATCGAGCACAGCTCTAGGATTGTCAGCGATCAGGGCAAGTTGTCGCTGCACTCGGCGCACATTGCCAACCTGTTGCGTGAGTCTAACTATGTGGCTCGCCAGGCAAACTCTAATATGATTCGTGCCTCGCACGTTGAGGACGCATTACGCAATCAGGAACTCAGGGTCAGCCGTCTCAAAGACAGTGTGATGGAGAGTTTCATCAATGGCACTACGTTAATCCATACGGAAGGTTCGGCTATCGGTCAGGTCAATGCGTTGTCGGTGCTCAGTACCAGTGATTATATGTTTGGTGCGCCCAACCGAATCACCGCCACCACGGCGTACGGTGAAGGTGACGTGATTGATATTGAACGCAGTGTCGATCTTGGTGGTAGCATTCACTCAAAAGGGGTGATGATTTTGTCGGCGTTCCTGACCTCCGTATTTGGCAAGACCGCCCGAGTACCGTTAACCACGCACATTACGTTCGAGCAGTCATACGGGGGTGTCGATGGAGACAGTGCGAGTATGGCGGAATTTTGCGCTATCGTATCGGCTTTCTCCAAACAGCCAAACCGTCAGGATATCGCGATTACCGGCTCGATGAACCAATTTGGGGAAGCACAGCCAATCGGTGGTGTGAACGAGAAGATCGAAGGTTTCTTTGATGTTTGTGGTATCAAAGGCCGGAGCCACGAGCAAGGCGTGATCATTCCTCGCTCGAATGCTCATAACTTGATGCTGCGAGCGGATGTGGTGAAAGCGGTTGAGCGTGGCGAGTTCCACATCTGGGCCATTGACCATGTGACAGAAGCAATTGAGATCTTTACGGGTAAACCTGCGGGCGAGCTGAGTGAAGAAGGCAGTTACCCAATCAACTCGATATTCGGTATTGCGCAGGCAAAATTAAACGCGTTGAGAAAGTAAAAACAAAAACGCCGGATTTTAAATCCGGCGTTTCTTTGTCTTGAAATCAGACTTAGGCTGCGATGTTCATGGTCAGATTAAGCTCAAACGGCAACTTAGACAACTTGTCTTGTAACTTGGCTCGCATCTGATGAAGTTCATCAATGGCCAGCTGTTCTTGTTCTGGCAGAATATCGATGTTGACCCGTAGCTCGTTACCCACTTTAGTGACGCCCGCCAGCGCCATGCCCTGGGAAAATTCCTTTTCGATAAACTCGACACCTTTACTGACCTCACTGCGGATAGATTTATCCGGCGCCATCATCAACAGCTCTCGAACGGCATCACGCAGCATACAAAACGGCACTTTGATGAAGTAGAAAGACATCAGCAGCATCATAGCCGGATCGGCATACACAGAGTAGTGTGACCAAGGTGACAGAGAAACAAACCAGGCAGAAACAAACCCGAGTGTCACCGCGACGCTCAGCAATGTATCCATTTGCCACTGCTTGGCTTCCGCTTCTATCAGACCGCTGGAAAAGCGTTTGCTCTTGCGGGTAATGTACCACCAGGCATAACCACACCCGATGACATTAACCACACCAAATAAGGTTGCAATCGATGGGTCAACGGCGCGTCCGCCCTGGAACATGGCCAGCACTGCGCCATACAGGGAATAGGAAACGACCGATAGGATAACCGCCCCTTTGATCGCGATAACGACTGGCTCCAGCACCGCTTTTCCAAACGGGAACAGGTTCTTCGACGGAGAGCGAATGTATCGTGAAACGGCGAGTGACAATAAAGTTAACAGTAAACTGACGAGAGAATATACGCCGTCAAACACAATCACCAGAGAGCCAACGAGAGCACCAAGTACTAAGCCACCGCCCGCAAAGCCTGAAGCTAAAAGGGCTGAAGCCGTTAATACTCTTTTCTCATTTAAGCTTGTCCTGGCACACATACATCACCTGTTGTTCAAAAATACGCAGCCATTCTTTGCTTAAGTGCACATTTTTACAAATGTAATCTTTATGTGATGATGAGATTAAAACGTATATTTTTATATTTGTCTTTATATTCAGTAGTTTATGTCTGGTTTCTGGTGTCATTAAATTTGACACTGAGTGATTGTTGTGCGGGTTAAAAATCAAACAGATATTCGTTGAGCTTATCCGCCAGCCAAAGCATACCAGGATGTTCCGCCATACCTGAGGCGGTAAACATACAGTAATCCTCTTGCGTAAGCCCGTAGGTATGTTTGATTACCGCCAGCTCTTGCTGGCGCAGATGATGGCGGATCAGCGGCTCCGGTAATACTCCCCAGGCTTCCTCTGTCAGTATCGTGTTCAACATGTAATCAAAGCTGGAGAAACCGATATACCGGCGTGAGAAAGGTTGCAGCTCCGGGTTGTCTTTTTCGTTGAGGTAGACCATGACCGCTTGCATGGAGTTTCGAAGCAGTTCGTCGGTCACCCGGCGCATTTTACTCAGTGGGTGTTGGGTATTGCACACCGACATCATGCGTATTTTACCGAGCGGTTGATAGGTGATGAGCGGATCATCGATTCGTTCGTAGTCCACTCCAAAAGCGAAATCAACCTGCTGAGTGGCTACCAGATTGGCGAGGTCACCGCTGGAGGCGAGGATCAGGTTAAACGAGGTGGCCGGAAAGCGGTTGTTCAATCTGTGCGCCAGATCTTGCCACAGATCGTCTGGCAGAGAATCGTCCCGGGCAATCCATACTTCGGCGTTAAACTCTCCCGAAGCCTGAGCGCAGGTCTGGCGGATACGTGCGGCAGTAACCGTCAGGCTTTCGCAATCCTTATAAATGGCTTTGCCTACTTCTGACAGTGTGAGGTGGTTGCCGGATCGAACAAATAACTCGGTATCGAGTTCTTTTTCCAGAGCTTTAATCGCCATACTGAGCTTAGTACGGTTGCACTCTAACTGGCGTGCAGCTTCAGAAACCGAGCCGGTGTCAGCAACGGTACAAAAGGCTTCTATTTGAGAGAGGTTCATGCGCTGGTGGTTTATCCGAATTGATGATTCTGCAACTAATTTATACCAAATTGTCGGCGAATAGCACTAACACGTAAAGTCCGTTTTGGTTTAATCTATTGTAAGTTAAAGAAGTATTTATAGGGAGATTACCATGGCGCACGATTGGGATGCATACGCAGCAGAGTGGGAGAACAACCCAGCTACTGCTGTCTATGCTGAAAAAGCGTTTGAGTCACTGCAACAACTGGTTGATCTGAAAGGTAAACACATTCTTGATTTCGGATGTGGTACTGGCTTGTTGACACAAAAGATGTCACAACTTGCCAAAGACATTGTTGCTCTGGACGTGTCTGAAGCCATGATCGAGCAACTCGACAGCAAAGAGTTGGCCAACGTCGAACCTGTGGTTGATATGCTGACTCGCGGATTGGTTGCGCTGCACCCGGCTTTTCGTGGGCAGTTTGATTTGGTCGTGGCGTCATCAGTATGCGGTTTCTTACCCAACTACTCTGACGTTGCAGATATTGTGTACTCCATCCTTGATGAAGGTGGTCTGTTTATTCATTGGGATTGGTTGGCAGAAAACGACCAGGATGGCCTGACGGTTTCCCGGGTGAAAACGGTGTTGTCCAGCGTTGGTTTTGAAGACGTCAGTGTCTCTGTGCCTTTTGAACTGCAAACTCAGGAAGGGACGCTCAAGGTCTTGATGGGCGTGGGCAGAAAATAATGACGTTTAAACACCCGGCTTAAGCCGGGTGTTTTGTTTTTAGTCTGCTAGCGCCGGAGTCAGCGACGCAATCTCGTCCAGAACTTGTGGATTGGCAATGGCGCCGACATTTTTCACCGTTTGGCCGTGGATCACCTGTTTCGCTGCCAATTCGACTAGTTTCCCCGATTTGGTTCGGGGAACATCACTGATGGCCAATATCTTGGCTGGCACATGACGAGGTGAGCACTTCTGGCGCAGAAGCTGACGAATTTTGTCTTCCAGATCTGGTGTCAGTTGCGCGTACTCCGTCAGTTTCACCAGTAACACAATACGTTCGTCATTGTTCCATTGTTGGCCAATGGCAATCGAATCGACGACCTCATTCAACTGATTGACCTGCTGATAGATTTCTGCGGTACCTATTCGGACTCCTCCTGGATTTAAGGTGGCGTCGCTGCGACCAAAAAACTGCACCCCACCATTTGAATGCATAATGACATCGTCACCATGGTGCCAGGTATTGGGGTATTTATCCCAGTATGCATGATGATAGCGTTCACCATCGTCATGCCAAAAACCAACCGGTTGGTTCGGGAAACTGTTCAGGCAGACCAATTCTCCACGCTCATCGAGCACGGGTTGACCTTGCTCGTCGAAAACGGCGATATTCATACCAAGCCCCGCGGCCTGGCATTCTCCGCGATACACGGGGGAAATCGGATTGCCAAGGACAAAGCAGCCGCAAATATCGGTGCCGCCTGATATGGACGCCAGATGCAAGTCGGGCTTGATGTGTTGATAGACATAGTCGAATTGCTCCGGATACAGTACAGAGCCTGTAGAGCACAACGTCTTAAGCGCGGAGAGATCGAACTGTTCTGCGGGGGCCAGACGTTGTTTCTGAATGGCTTCGAGGTATTTGGCGGAGGTGCCGAATAGCGTCACACGGGCTTTTTCCGCCAGACGCCACAAGTTACTGGTGTCAGGGGAGACTGGGCTGCCATCATAAATGACCAGTGTTGCACCACTGGCCAGCGCCGAAACGTGCCAGTTCCACATCATCCAGCCACAGGTAGTGTAGTAGAAAACCCGATCTTTCGGCTGAATGTCGCAATGCAATTGATGCTCTTTAAGGTGGTTAATGACAGTGCCACCCACGGAATGGACAATGCATTTGGGCTTTCCGGTGGTCCCTGACGAATAGAGCACAAACAACGGGTCATTGAAGCCAATGCGATGGTAGCGAATGCCTCTGGGCTGATAACATTCCAAAATCGCATTCCAGTCTGAAAATGTATGGTCCGCAGGGGGAAGCCCGACCAGATATTCAATCTGACAAGTGTTTTCCAGCTCGTCTAGATTTTTGGCCAGCTCGATATTTTTTTTCTGCATATCAAAAGCTTTGCCGCCAAATGTATAGCCGTTGCAGCAGAATAACACTTTAGGTTTCACCTGGCCGAATCGCTCTGTCACGCTATCGACACCAAAGTCTGGCGACGTGGATGTCCAGATCGCCCCTAAACTGGTCGTTGCCAGCATCGCCACCAGAGTTTGCGGCATATGGGGCAGGTAACCGGCGACCACATCTCCGGCGCCAACGCCATTCTGTGTGAGCCATTGTTGTACCACTGACACCTGATCGCAGAGCTGTTGCCAGGTCAGGTGTTGTTTGTCTCCTCGCTCGTTTTCGAACCAGACAGCGATGCCCCCGGGATCCTGAAACGCATATGAGAGAAGGTTTTCAGCATAGTTAAGTTCGGCTTGAGGAAACCAAATAGTGTCTCGGCTTGGCTGAAATGTCTGCCATTTGGGCAATCCTTCACCGAGAATACAGTCACCTCGATAACCAATCACATCGCAAAATTGCCACACTTCCAGCCAAAACTGTTTTTTGTCTTCGACGGACCAGCGATGCAGATCCGCATAGGTTTCAATTTGTTGGCCCAGCATGTTGATGTGTTTAATGAACTGATGAATATTCGATGCTGAAACGCGCGCAGATGACGGCGTCCAGAGGGGCTGGTTAGGGGACATGACTTCCTCGTCTACTCTATTCCTGTAAGTGTAGTTTTGATGGCTTTTTGTGCAAAGTCAAACCAAGAGAAGAATAAACAGACATCTGATAAATAAGCAAAAAATACACAATTGTAAAATTTATGTTACATCGATTGGGGTGCGATTACCGCTGGATAAATTGGCAGCCAGTAGGGAAGGCGATAGGCTTAATGTAAAGGACTTGTTAATTGGTGTTTGTATGACTCAGTATCATTCTAAGCCTGTGAATAGCAAAGGTTTTGTCGACTGGAACGACGACGAAGATCGCATTTGGTACGATCTGGTTACCCGTCAACAGAAAGTGATTAACCATCGCGCCTGTCAAGCGTACCTCGACGGTCTGACGATGTTGGATTTGCCGCTTCACAGGGTACCACAGTTGCCTGAAGTGAATGCCGTTCTGAAGCAAGAGACGGGCTGGCAGGTCGAGCCTGTGCCAGCGTTGATTAATTTCGACCGTTTCTTTGCCTTACTGGCCGACAAGAAATTTCCGGTGGCGACTTTTTTGCGCTCACGTGACGAGTTTGACTATTTACAAGAGCCGGATTTCTTTCATGAGATATTTGGCCACTGTGCGATGCTGACTCACCCCGATTTTGCTGCTTTCACCCATACTTATGGCAAGTTAGGTAAGAGCGCGACACCAAAACAACGTGGCTACTTAGCTCGGTTGTACTGGTTTACGGTGGAGTTTGGTCTGGTTAAAGAGCAGGGCAGTACTAAAATTTATGGTGGTGGTGTGTTGTCTTCTCCCGGTGAAACGGTATACGCGCTCGACAGCACAGACGCCATTCGAGAAACGTTTGATTTGCAGACGGTACTAAGAACACCTTATCGAATTGATATTATGCAACCAAAATATTATGTGTTGGATGATATTGCTGAGCTGTATCAGCTTAGCCAAGTGGATTTAATTGCCGAAGTGGAACAGGCAATGTCCAAAGGACTTTTACCTCCATTATTTGAACCAAAGGAAGTGACACATGCTTGATGAATTGCGCTGCGAAGCTTGCAGTATAGATGCCATCGCGTTGACGGAAAAAGAGCAGCAAGCACTGCTGAGCGAGCTACATGGCTGGCATATTCATGTTCGGGATGGAATTCCTCAACTAGAGAAAGTGTATAAATTTAAAAATTTCATGCAGGCATGGACATTTGCTAACCGAATTGCAGAATTAGCGGAGGAGGAGTTTCATCACCCTTCTATCTTACTGGAGTGGGGAAAAGTAACTCTGACATGGTGGAGTCATTCTATTAAAGGTTTGCACAAGAATGACTTTATCTGCGCCGCGAAATCTGACGCAATGTGCGAATAAAAAAGCAAATCCCCAAGGCTGTCTGGCAGACTTGGGGATATTTTTACCTTTTCCATAGCAATCCCTGTTATGGATGATGAACCAACTATCCTTGTTATTACTGACGGTCACCTGGCAGACGACGTTTGGTTGTCATGGTGTTACCGCTGGCGTCATTGGCCATAAAGGTGTAAGTGCGGGCGTGATTTTCCTGATTCCAGACTGAAGCGCGACCGAACTCATCTGTTTTCACTGTGTATTCATTGCCGTTTTTCACCATAATTTCTTGGTTAGCGACCGCTTGACCGTTGTCAGTCACGGTGATCATGGCTTTGCTGCCAAGTGTCTGTACGTCCATTTGCATGGCAGATGCTGCAGGTACCACTGCCAGCGCGGAAAAAATACCAGTAATCGTAATCAGTTTGTTGATGCTTTTCATAGTGTGATCCTTATTGGTTTGATTTTTGCTCTCTGAGCACCTGATGTAAATCATATGTGTGATTTATGTCTCACTCTATAGCAATTCATGGTTCAAGTTGTTCGAAAACTTTGAACTATATTTGCACAATTTATGCGTGCCACATTTTTAACCACTTTGAGTCATTAAAAATTCGGTTTTTAGGTAAAAAGACTCTAAAAAGGCATTTGCAAACGGACGCAAACTGGCCTTATCATCCTAAGCAAGGTGATGGGGTTCCACCTATTTAACCGCCGCTTGGGCTGATGACTCCTACAGAAACGAAAACAGGTGTAACTGTTGGAAGGGCAAGGATATTGCTCGATTTTCTGTAGGAACCAGATGCCGCCATCTGCACTTGTTTTCCTGACCCAAAGGAAAACGCCATGCAATACTCTTCCGAAATCCAATCCATGTGCCCGATTCAACGTGGCGAATTGCATCCGTCTGCTCCGATCCCCGTAGAGGGGCGAATGGTACGCCCTAAAGACGTCATTGCGATTTCAGGTCTCAGTCATGGAGTCGGAACCTGCGCTCCGCAACAAGGTGCGGCTAAACTGACGCTTAACGTAAAGCAAGGCATTATTGAAGAAGCCTTGGTCGAAACTGTGGGCTGCTCGGGTATGACGCACTCTGCGGCGATGGCGGCGGAAATTCTTACCGGTAAAACCATTCTAGAAGCACTGAATACGGACTTGGTATGTGATGCCATAAATGTCGCGATGCGCGAAATCTTTTTGCAGTTTGTTTACGGCCGCAGTCAGTCGGCGTTCTCTCTAGATGGTTTGGAGATAGGTTCAGCACTGGAGGATCTTGGCAAAAGTCAGCGTAGTCAGGTGGGAACCAGTTACTCGACGCGTCTGAAAGGGGTGCGTTATATGGAGCTTGCGGAAGGTTACGTCACCAAACTGGCACTGGATGAACGCAGTGAAGTGATCGGTTACCAATATCTTAACCTGGGCAAAATGATGGCCGACATAGAACGAGGTATCCCGGCTGACGAGGCGATGCAAAATGCGGTCGGAGTCTATGGCCGGTTCAATGAAGCGGCGATGACCATTAACCCTCGTCAGGCGTAACCAAAGGTGAACAAAATGAATAATCAAGTGACTCAACTACTGCAAAGCATGAATTTTTCTTCGATTGAAGAAGCGCACCGATACTGCCTGACGTTTGACATCGATCCGAAGCAGCAAGTTTTGGAGACTCAGCCGATCGCCTTTGATAATGCCTGCGATGCGTACACGCTCGGCACCGCGTTGGCCTTACAGCGCCAGGTAACTAAAGCAGAAGAAGCGGCCATCGCTATTGGGGAAGGTTTGCAGGCATTTTGTAAACCGGGCAGTGTGGCGGCGCAGCGTCAAGTTGGGCTGGGCCATGGGGCTCTGGCAGCTCGTTTGCTTAATGAACAGACCCGGTGTTTCGCATTTCTGGCTGGGCACGAATCATTCGCGGCGGCGGAAGGCGCGATAAAAATTGCGTTAAACGCCAATCAATCACGACAAACGCCATTGAAAGTAATCCTTAACGGATTGGGCAAAGATGCTGCGTATTTAATCTCTCGTATCAATGGTTTTACTTACGTCCGGACCGAGTTCGACTACGATACAGGAACGCTTGTTGAAGTCAGTCGTACGCGCTTCTCTAAAGGTGTCAGAGGAGACATTCTTTGCTACGGGGCGGACGATGTGCGCGAAGGTGTGGCGATCATGCATTGCGAGCAAGTGGATGTCAGTATCACGGGGAACTCAACCAACCCGACCCGTTTTCAACATCCGGTTGCTGGTATCTATAAGTCCGAGTGCACGGCGCTCAATAAGCGGTATTTCTCTGTCGCTTCAGGTGGTGGAACCGGCAGAACGTTACATCCAGATAATGTGGCAGCAGGTCCGGCGTCTTACGGTTTGACCGATACGCTAGGCAGGATGCATGCCGATGCACAGTTTGCAGGCAGCTCATCGGTGCCGGCGCATGTGGCGATGATGGGGTTCATTGGTATGGGGAACAACCCGATGGTAGGGGCGACCGTGGCACTGGCCGTCGCTGTTGAACAACAAGTGCATCAATAACGACTAGTTATGCTGAGAGGGCTGGCGTGCATTTTCCAGACTCTCAGCTTCTTGCGAATACCGGCTACGAAGAAACTCCAGCTTTTCCATCAGCTTTTGCACCTCTTGCCGCAGCTTTTGATTGACTTGTATATAGCCTGCGCTGGTGATCATATTGAGCGCAAATCCTTGTTCTTCGCAGGCTTGGTTCAAAGACAACCAGTTGGACTCCATCAGACGGATAGCAGGCGTCATCTGACGCAGTTGTAACGTCTCTATATTCATGTTGTCTGCTGCGGCTCTTGATGCCCGGATTTGTCCTTCCAGCTTTAGGTGCCACTGTTGTTTGTCTGATTGCCAGAAAGACACCAGTTCCTGTGAGGAAAATTCATCATGGAGAAAAACCTGGCGATGATACGCAGACAACCAGAAGTTGAATTTGTTGGCATGAAAGTTATACCTGTCGTCAATTCGCTTTTGTGCAGCAAGAGCTTTGTTCCATTCTTTTTCATTACACTGCACACTTTTGGCTTGAGACGGTAAAGTGATCAACGCTGTGGCCGTTATAAGGACAAGTAGTCGCCAGATCATAGTTATCTCTGCAGGTGTATCTGAGTTAATTATAGATGAGCGATGTGTGATTGAGATAAACAGGAAGAAGACGCGAAACGATGAGAAAAATAGTGATGTTGGTCTTGCTGGTGCTCGGATTGGCTGCGTCTGCTGCTGGGTATTACATGTTTTATCTCAAACCGAAGGAAGCCGCGCAAAACGCCAGTCAGAATGAGCCTCTTGTACCGCCAGCAACCGAATACAAAGGCAAGAAAGTCGTCAAAACGCAACCGGATGTCGTGAAAACAGACTATTACGTTGGTTCTCCTCAGTTAGGTGTGCGAGAAGCCCCGGATTATGATGCTTATGCTGAGACCGAATATTATCGTGGTGACAAGCTGATTATTCTCGAGCAAAAGGACGGGTGGGGCCGAATTTCGCCCTATTATGTATACGAAGAAGGCGGCCCGGAAGTGGCGGAGTGGGTGCCGATGGATGCCTTACTTGAAACGCCGCCTATCATCAGTGAAGCCGAGCGTCGGGAGACGATAACCGGGTACATCAACGGCTCAGACGATTTTGATCTCTATGAAGAGATGTTTGTTAAAACAACCGACAAATTGCTGCAAGACGGAACTTGCTCACCAGCGGATTTTGAAGAGCTCGGAGGATGGGTCACTTCTGTCAAATACAGTGATGGCTACGTGTACTTTGTCTATTGTGGCGGCTTCAAGGTGTCAAATAAGATTTATGTCGATGTTCAAACAGGCGAAATTTTCTTTCGCTAATTACTGAGGGGCGAATAATCAGAGGTTCGGAGCCTTTGACTTTCAGTCTTTGAGTCACTCTTTCGTTTACTTTTGGCGAGCTTTTGAACGGCTCTGGCTCAAAATTAAGACACTTACCTATGTTGCACCATTGAAATGTTAGATTTTAGAACTTTTTAGTTGTCGCTATGAATGCGCAAATCTATTATGCATTCTGGTTTGGTTTTTATTGGCCGCGTGAATGGCATTTCGCTTAATTAAATACATCTTCTTTACCTTGCTGGCGATGGTTTTACCTTCGCAGGCTTCTGCGTACCTGTCGCAGACGGAATCCGATGTATTGACACGTCTGTCCAGCACTAAACCGTCACACGTATTACCGGGGAGTATTGATTTTCAGGCTCTGTTTGATCAGAGTGGGGAAACGCAAACTCCGTCGTCAACACCCAGCTCTCATTCCGAATTTGACTCCGCGGCCGTTGGTATCATTAACGCTAACCGTTGGAGCTCCCGCCATTTGGAAGATGGCGATGTTCCGTCTTTCGATGGCAGTGATATTAATAGCGCTATTGCGCCGGCACATCGGCTCTACCGCGCAGATATCGACACGCCTCATTACGAGACAGACAACCAGTTTTCCCAAAGCCATCGTATTGCTGGCTGGAAAGAAACCAATGCACTGTACGTAGCGCTAAACAGTCAATACTGAGTTTTCCTCTTTACGTGGCGTTTTCCGCGCCAGGCTTTATCTCAATCTGATTTAGACAACACTCGATAAACAATCGAGGGATTATACGTATATGAAGAAAACTCCGAAAAAGACGGCAAAGAGCGCTCGTCTGATGAATCACTATTCTGCTTGGAAGTATGTGGTTCTGGTTGCGACAATTATTGTCCTGACACTCAGCGCTATTCCGACCTGGTACGGTGAGAAACCGTCCATTCAGGTGACAGCGTCACAGAACAACAAAGTGTTGAGTTCAGTAACAGAAGTGAACCAGTATCTGGCTCATCGCAACATCAATGTAGACACCATCACCCAACAAGGTGAGAAAACCACGCTGGTATTCAATAACGAAACGGATCAAACCCATGCACGCGGGGCATTGGACGAACTGTTGAACAAAGATGACAGTATTTCGTTCTCTTATGTGTCCGTGGCACCGCAATGGCTGAGCAACCTGGGTTTTAGCCCGATCAAACTTGGCCTTGATCTGCGAGGAGGTGTTCAGTTTCTGCTGAATGTGGATGTGGACAAAGCCTTTGAAGATCAGCGCAATGCACTGGTTGATGAGATGCGCGACATGCTTCGTCAAGAACGGGTGCGTAATGTTCAGTTTGTGAAAGTAGGCGTGGATGGCTTTGATCTTAATAGTATTTCTTCAGACGCTTTGACGAAATCAGCTACGTACCTCAAACAGAACTATCCAGGTTGGGATGTGAAACGCTATTCCGATCATCTGAGTGTGAATCCGACGCAACAGAACAAAAGTGAGTTCCAGAGCATTACGTTGACGCAAAACCTTAAGATTATGCGTGATCGGATTGAGGAACTGGGCATTACGGAAGCCTTGGTTCAGCGTCAAGGCGAACACAGCATCCGTATCGAATTGCCGGGTGTTCAAGACCCGTCTCAGGCAAAAAATGTGATTGGTGCGACAGCTACGCTGGCATTCCATGAAGCGAAAGAACCGTCTCAGGGCAAGTCGTATGACGACATGATCCTCAAAGACAACAATGGTCGTGAAGTGGTTCTGGCAAAGCGTCCGGTGTTGACTGGCGAACACATTGTCAATGCGCGTGCTGGTGTTGATAAAATGGGTTTCTCCGAGGTGAACATTTCTCTCGACCATGCTGGTGGCAAAATCATGAGTGATTTTTCCGGTAAGCACATTGGTAAGCCAATGGCGACGGTGTACCGCGAATACACCACCAACGCGAAAGGCGAAACAGAACGCAGCGAACGTGTGATCAGCGTAGCAACGATTCAGTCTCAACTGGGCAGTCAGTTCCGCATTACGGGGGCTGGCTCTATGCAGGATGCGCAGAATCTGGCTCTGTTACTGCGTGCTGGCTCTCTGACCGCACCTGTAACCATTGTCGAAGAGCGTACAATCGGCGCGTCTTTGGGGGCGGAGAATATTCACAACGGTTTTGCGGCGCTGGCATTAGGTATGGCGATGACGCTGACCTTCATGGCTTTGTGGTACCGCCGTTTAGGCTGGGTTGCGAATACCGCGTTGCTGATCAATATGGTGAGCTTGCTGGGTATGATTGCGCTGCTGCCGGGAGCGGTACTGACGTTGCCAGGTATTGCGGGCCTGGTACTGACGGTCGGCATGGCCGTGGATACCAACGTGCTGATTTTTGAGCGGATAAAAGATAAGGTCAAAGAAGGGCGCTCTTTTGCCCAGTCGATCGATCAAGGTTTCAACAGTGCATTCAGCACTATTTTGGACGCAAACGTCACGACCATGATTACCGCCGTCATTCTTTACTCCATCGGTAACGGGCCTATTCAGGGCTTTGCCCTGACGCTGGGATTGGGTTTGTTGACCAGTATGTTCAGTGGTGTGTTCGCATCACGGGCAATCATTAACTTGGTTTGGGGCCGCGATGGCCGCCGCGATGTGAGGGTATAAATCATGGTTGAGTATTTGAAACGACACATTCGCCCAATTCGCTACGTGACGGGATTGGTCTCTATTCTGCTGATGGTGATTTCTTTTGCGGCGTTAGGCGTACGGGGTCTGAATATGGGCCTGGATTTCACGGGTGGTATGGTGACCGAAGTGAAAGTTGATCCGACCCTGACTAACGTGCAACTGACTCAGGCGCTGAAGCCTGAGCTTGGAGAGTTTACCAGTGTCACACACTCGAATGAGGACGGACGCTGGATCATCCGCTATGCGATCCCAGAAGCAGGGCAAACCACCCCGGATATTACCCACATTCTTCAGGGGGTGTCGCATCAAGTGGATGTGATCAGCAATAGTATGGTGGGATCACAGGTTGGCCAGGATCTCTACAATCAAGGTGGTCTGGCATTTCTTATCTGTGTGCTGTGTATTCTGGGTTATCTGAGCTTCCGTTTTGAATGGCGCTTAGCAAGCGGGGCAATACTGGCATTGTTCCACGATGTGGTATTGGTGCTCGGCTTCTTCGCGTTGTCACAGATGGAGTTCAACCTTACGGTATTCGCGGCGGTGCTGGCGATCCTCGGTTATTCGTTGAATGATTCCATTATCATTGCAGACCGGATTCGTGAGCTTTTATTGGCGAAGCCGAAGACGCCGACCAAAGACACCAACGATCAGGCAGTGATCGCGACATTTTCGCGTACTATGGTGACATCGGGCACCACCTTGATGACAATTGCTGCGCTATGGATCATGGGAGGCGGGCCACTAGAAGGATTTGCAATTGCGATGTTCATCGGTGTGATTTCCGGTACCTGGTCTTCGATTTCAATCGGTACTATCTTGCCGGAGTGGTTCAAACTGGAGCCGAAACACTACATGCCAGTAGAAGTGGATACCGCACCTTAACAAGAAAAGCCAGAAAGCCCCGCGACAGCGGGGCTTTGTCATTACTGGGTTTGTGCGGCGAGAAACTCCGTAAAGCGGGTCCACGATTTTTCATCAGCATCTTTGCGATAACGCTCACTGCCAAATACAGTAAAGGCGTGCGGCGCGCCACTGTAGGTGATCATTTCATGCTTCACGCCTTGTGATTCCAGTTCACTGGCCAGCGTGGCAAATTGATCCATGGTGATGGCGCTATCGGCTGTTCCATGGAAAACCAGGATTGGCGCTTTAGCATCGGCATACGATTGACCTTCTGGGGTTGTCAGTCCGCCGTGAAACGTGACAAACCCTTTGGCGTTCATGCCTGCTCGGGCGGACTCAAGCACTGCGGCACCACCAAAACAATACCCCATAAGGACCACATTCGTGCCACTGCCGTTCAACTTCGCGGCATAATCCAGGCTACCTTGCATCAGTGCTCGCAACTTTTGGCGATCCTTGTAAAGCTCGCCGGTATGCTGACGTTTGTCTTCGACTTTGGTCGGGCGAACGCCTTTTCCAAACAAATCGACGGCGAAAACGTTATAGCCTAGTTTATTGAGCATTTCCGAACGTTGCACTTCGTAGTCGGTCAGCCCATCCCAGTCATGAACCAACAAAACAAGTGGTGCAGTGTCGCTGACTTTGGACCAGTAGCCCTCGTATTCACTACCATTTACATTGTAAATCTGATTCTCTCCGGCCAGTACTGATGCTGTCAAAAGTGACAAAGAGAGTGCGAGTGGTTTAAGCATAATCACCTCCTGTGTTCCGACTAGTTTAGTACGTGCCTGAACAAACAGTAGAGCAAAACAAAAAAGCCTCCCGAGGGAGGCTTAATAGCATAGAGTAAGATCACATAGCCGCTTGAAAGATCTGACTGATCTCGTCGTGAGTAGCCTGTTTCGGGTTAGTGAAACCGCAGGCATCTTTGAGTGCGTTATCCGCCAGGGTTGGAATGTCTTCCGCTTTCGCGCCCAGTTCACCGATACCCGCAGGGATACCGACATCTTTGGCTAACTGAACGATGGCGTCGATTGCGGCGTTTGCGCCTTGTTCTGCCGACATTGCATCGACATTTACACCCATTGCTTTCGCTACGTCACGCAGACGTTCAGGACACACCTGGGCATTGTATCGTTGCACGTGTGGTAACAAGATGGCATTGCACACACCGTGCGGCAGGTCGTAGAAGCCGCCAAGTTGGTGTGCCATCGCATGCACATAACCCAGAGAGGCGTTATTGAATGCCATAAATTGAGCGTACGCCATTTGTTCGCGGGCTTCGATATCATCACCTTTTTTCACCGCGGTGCGCAGGTAGGCCTGAATCAGCTCAATCGCTTTTATCGCTACCGCATCTGTGATCGGCGTAGCGGCCGTTGACACATAGGCTTCTACGGCGTGAGTCAGTGCATCCATACCCGTCGCGGCGGTCAGGGAAGCCGGCTTCGCCAGCATCAGTTCTGGGTCATTGACCGACATCAGTGGGGTCGTGTGCTTATCGACGATCGCCATTTTAATGTGACGTTTTTCATCGGTGATGATACAAAATCGTGTCATTTCAGACGCGGTGCCCGCTGTTGTATTGATGGCCACCAATGGCAGCATCGGTTTTGCTGACTGGTCGACACCTTCATAATCGGCGATTGCACCATCATTGGTGGCGACCAGCGCAATGCCTTTTGCGCAATCGTGTGGTGAGCCGCCGCCCAGCGAGATAACAAAGTCACATTCGTTGTCTGCCAGAAGGCTAAGTCCGTCGTTAACATTTCCTATGGTTGGGTTCGGTTGGGTGCCATCAAAAACCACGGTGTCGACGTCTCTATCGCCCAACAGATCCTGAACCTGTTTCACCACGCCGATTTGATTGAGCACTTTGTCGGTCACGATCAGGCCTTTCTTAAAGCCTTGCGACTGAATGCTGTCTGCTGCGTCTTTAAGACAGCCTGCGCCCATCAGGTTAACCGTAGGAATGAAAAATGCACTTGTCATTAAGAATGCTCCACTGTGTTTATGTATGCATACAGGCTCGCATATAATGTGGATAAAAAGGCTTGATCTGAGGCAAGTTCTGGCACGTCAAACTCACAGATAGTGATATTTGTGATGTGGGTCTTATTGCACATTATGTGTGGTTTGTTAAACGCAAGTGATTAAAATTATACTTTTAATCAAATGGTTAAACAGAATGGAAAAAGCGCCGCGTGGACGCTTTTTCGCTGAGACGCCGTCAGGCGATTTCGATCAAGCGTGCTACCAGACGTTCAATCCCGCTTGCGGCTTGTGAAATGTTTTCAGCCAGCATATAAGCTGGTGTTGAAAGCACTTTGTTTTCTGTATCGAACACATAGTCGTCTACCGGACACTCGACATGATCGCCGCCCATCTGACGAAAGGCTTTGGCAGTTTGGACGTCATTTCCGATAGTGCCCTGTACATCGGTGCCGTAAATCATGGGAATAATGGCTGGCGCGATACACAAATACGCCGCAGGCTTTTTCGCTTCGGCAAAGCCACGACAGGCTGCAGCCACATGAGCATTAATACTGCATTCTGTGCCTTTGACAGCAAAGTCGGTCAGGTTTTTTGCTGCGCCAAAGCCGCCGGGCAAGAGCAGGGCATCAAAGTCAGCCGGATTCAGTTTGGCGACATCCTCTATCTGACCTCGGACGATTCGAGCAGATTCGACCAGCACATTGCGGGTTTCAGGCATTTCCTCACCAGTGATGTGGTTTATCACATGCATTTGTTCGATATCTGGCGCGAAGCAGTGCCAGGTCGCACCATGCTTCTCGATCGCGTGCAGAGCCAGCACCGTTTCATGGATTTCAGCACCATCGAAAACACCGCATCCGCTCAATATGACAGCAACCTTTTTCATCTTAACTTTCCTTTTCTTTACGCTTAAGAACTCAGGACTCACTCCTTTTGGCTAAGTTCCTGATCAACTTCAGTGCTTTCTATATTATCGTCGATTTCATCCTGATCGTGATCGTCAGGCCGATAATTTTTCACGACAAAAGGTGTCAGCATAACGCTCGATGGCAAAAAGTGTTTCATAGCTCCCCCTGTAATTGCAACGAGCTTAATACGGACTTGTATTCAGTGTCGTTGAGCTGAGTCATCTGTTCACTGACAGGGTGGAAGAGGCTGCTTAAATTGCCTGATTTGTCACACATTATGACGAGGCGGTAAGAGGTCTATATCAATAAAGTTGACGATAACGCTTGGCGTTGTGCATGAAACCCAGTAGTGAGGCGAATCTCAATTATTGATTCCTGGTCACGGCTCAGTATCATTGCCCGACTGGTTGTATATAAGATGAATAATATGCTGCGTAAATATCTTTCTTTTACTGCACTGGCGGGGGTGTTGAGTGTCAGTGGTTGCCAGTCGAAGAGCATCAGCCGGGGGATGAAAGCGCCGGTGTGTAATATTGATAAGCCCGTGCCGACGTACGTCCATTTCTTTGTGGCAAACGAAGCTCTGAAAGGACGTTCGCAGCAAGAGATCCGTACTCAGATGCAATTTTGGGTGAATTACTCCAATTGGGTTTTGGAGAACTCTTGTATCCCAATGACACGCAATGTGGCAGAAGTAACGTTTGTTGATTTGAGCGATCACTATGTACTGGACTTTAGCTCAGCGCATTATTCGCTGGAATCTGTTCTGGGGGCCGATCGTATTAGCCAGATCCGTCAGCAGTCCAACCATTATTATGCGTTGATTCTTGGCAGTGAAAACACGTTTTTTAAGGGTGACCTCCACGGACAAGCAGAGCGTGCGCCTCATGGTCATTTTATTGCCTTGCGGTACAACACTTCCCAACATGTGCTTGAGCACGAGTTTGGTCATTTAAGCCTGGGCGGAACATGACACCGAAACCTTAAAAGAGCAGGTAGGCAACAACGATCTCACAGAGAGCAGTGCGGTTTGGGAATGGCCATACATCAAACCATACGCACGTGCCTATTTGTGTGCGAACGGTGGTACGATCATGAGTTACGCTCCGAAACGCAGGCCGTTTTATTCCAGCCCACAGATTTCGTTTAACGGAGAAGTGTGTGGGGATGCGAAGGCAGGCGACAACGCCAGAGTATTACGTGACTATGCCCAGCGCCTGCGTGAACGTATGGCAAGTGTGGGTCAGGGAGTCGCGATCAACTGATCCCAATAGGGTGTATCTGTCCCCAGCCGGTCGGCTATGTATTCGATGAACGTCCGGACTTTCAGTGGCAGGTGCTTTCTTTCCGGAAACACCGCATAAATGGCGTGCTCTGGCAGAGGGAAGTCCTGCATCACGGGAATTAAGGTGCCTTTGGCGATATCGGATGCCACGATAAACGTGGGTAACTGAGCGATGCCGAGTCCGTCTAACACCGTGCGGCGGATAACTTCACTGTTATTCACCACAAAGTTTCCCTTAGGAACGACTTTATGCTCGCCGTGGACACTTTCAAATGTCCACTCGTGCCCGCCTCGGAAATAGCTATAGCGCAGGCAATTGTGATGAGCGAGATCCGTTGGGCGTTTGGGTTCACCGTATTGTTCCAGATAAATGGGAGAGGCACACAACAGGCTTTTACAGGGCGCCAGACGACGTGCCACCAAATTAGAGACAGGTAAATGGCCGATACGAATCGCCAGGTCGAAACCACCTTCAATCAAATCCACCATTTGATCTTCAAGTTGCAGATCGATTTCGATTTGCGAATTCAGCTCGATGAAATCGGCGATAATGGGTGCGACGTGCTTGACACCAAATCCCATTGGTACGCTGATTTTCAGTCGCCCTTGCGGTGAGCCCTGCAACTCTGTGACGGCGTCCAGCCCCTGCTGAGCGAGACCCAGCGCCTGCGATACGTAATCGTAATAGCGCTGACCAGCCTCCGTCAGGCTGAGTTTGCGCGTTGTTCTGTTCAGCAGACGAATGCCGAGTTCATCCTCCAACTGGTTGACGCGTTTACTGACTGCTGACTTGGTGATATTGAGCTTGGCAGCCGCGACGGAAAAGCTGCCGTTTTCTACAACGGCGACGAACACGGGGATAGCAGAGAAACTGTGCATAGAGTTGAGTTTAAGTTAACAATGAGTTTCTTATTATATGGATTATCATCCAGAAGAAAACAATCTAAACTAGGCCGAACGAGTAAGGAGTAATCATGAAGTACGATTGGATTCTGTTTGACGCGGACGAGACCCTGTTCCATTTTGACGCATTCAAAGGCATGCAACTGATGTTTGCCCGTAAGGGAATTGAATTCACGCAACAGGACTTTGCTGAGTATCAGCAAGTGAATAAACCGCTCTGGGTTGATTATCAAAATGGCGACATTACCGCTGATGAGCTAAAGCATACACGTTTTGACCTCTGGGCGAAAAAACTTGAAACGACCACTGCTGAGCTGAACACTGCATTTCTCGAAGCTATGGCGGATATCTGTACCTTACTGCCGGGTGCGAAGGAGTTGATGGAAGCGCTGTCAGGAAAGGCCAGAATGGGCATCATCACCAATGGTTTTACGGAGCTTCAGGCCATTCGTCTGGAAAGAACTGGAATGAGCAGCTACTTCGATCACATTGTGATTTCTGAGCAAGTGGGTATCGCCAAGCCAGACGAAGGTATTTTTGCCCATGCGATGTCGCTGATGGGCCATCCGTGCAAATCGAAAGTATTGATGGTTGGTGACAACCCGCATTCAGACATTCTTGGTGGTATGAATTTTGGGATAGAAACCTGCTGGCTCAATACCGAACGTGTAGATGCCGTGGATGGCATTGCTCCGAGTTACACCGTGGCGTCATTGCATGAACTGAAAGACATTCTGATCGCCTAATCAGCGTTCTGCCGGCGCATGGAGTGATGTGTAATGACTGAGGGATTTGGTGTTTGTTATCTCGAATCCCTCATCAAGTGTGCTGAGTTTTTTGATGCGATCAAGACGGAAATGACGATAGTCGTGGCGCAGTTCGCACCAAGCCACTAATGTCCATATCTTGCCCCAGAAAATTTGCCCGAGAGGTTGGAGCGTGCGCCGGGTTTGCTTACCATTCTCTGCGGTGTATTTCATTTCGACTTTCAACCTGGCGTCGGTTGCATGGCGCAGCATCTGGCTATGTCTGGCGGTGTCTGAACGAGAATGCAGATCCGGCACGAGCATCGAAAATTCTTCCACCTGTTGTTTTCTTTTGTCCGGAAGGACAGACAATATTTTCGTCGACGCACTTTTGGCCGCGCTGGCGAGTTCTTCGTCTGACCATGAGCGCACCATTTTCATGCCCAGTTCCAGTGCCATCATTTCTTGTTCGGTGAACATCAAGGGCGGGAGGTGGGAGCCGGCTTGCAGTAAATAGCCGACCCCCGCTTCTCCGTATATCGGAACGCCGGAACGAATGAGTGATTGAATATCGCGATAAATGGTCCTTTCGCTAACCTGCATTTCTTCAGCGAGCGCCGAGGCAGTGACCGCGTAGCGTCGGGAACGCAGCAAGGTCAGGAGTTCAAATAGTCGTTCCGATTTACTCATTCAGTCTTCATCCCAGATGCTGATTAACGGTATTTTTTGGCCAGGTCACACATCTTAATGTGTTGGTGCTGAATGTCGACTGAATCTCGGTCGATCAGTGCGATTAAGACCTGACATTGCTCATTCGCTGCAAACTGCTTACTGGCCTGTTTGGCTTCTTCCATGGAATCCCAATAGATTACGTCATTCCACAGGTTACGTTCGATTTCGTAGCTTAATGAACGATACTGAAACCCTGGCAGATTAGCGACAAATGCCTGGCTCTGCTCCGATGCGGCAACCAGATCGTGTTCCGTTACTCCTTGACGCAGTTTAAAGGTGACGATTTCAATAGCACTTTGCATGATTGTTTCCTTGTTGGTTAAGTTCGGAAACAAGCTTAAAACGTGACTTTGACAGGACATGTCAGGAGTGTGGCGAGAAGTACAACGGCTACCGCATGGTAACCGTGTTCGGCGCAAGAGCTAAAATTACCGGGCAAAAAAGCGACCAAGTGTCCGCGGGGCAAACGGCGTTAACATTGGCAGTGTCGATACTGGATTATTTTCACATTTAGAAAAGTATTTATCGGCGACCAGCAAGGAGATCAGACGCTCTTTGTTGTCGTCCTGAAACTGCTCAACCCATTGATTCGCGTTGTGTATGATCGACAGAGCCTCATTTTCATGCTCCAGATAGTAGTCCATTTTTTCGATGAGATCGGAGTAATCGTCCTTTAATTCAACGTAATGCACGCCTGCTTTAAGCCGACCTTCCATAAACCAGGTCTCGAATTTGGGTTTTGACATCATCACCAGTGAGTTGGAGGACATGGCCCATTTTAGATTGGTGGCAACGTCATTCCCCTCGATGCAAAGAACAAATTTGTGCTGCAGCTGCTTAGCCACGCTCATAAAGTCCTTTTCCCACGGTTGTCCTTGTCTGGGTTTGGTTTGACCAATGTCGCAGCGAGGATGATCATAGAACGCTCGGATAACCCGTTTACGATGATCCTTGTGCCCGACACCCCGCCAAACAACCATGTTCTTTTTTTCCTGATAAGGCAGTTTGTCGCAGACAAAGTTAAAATGACGAATACGGTTCAGTTTTAACAATACAGAATGTTCGTTGCAGCCATTAATCGGGCGACTTTTTAAAAACGTAGGATGATCAGGAATATGAGTGACATCGCCATTTTTATAATCGAAACGTAACCCACAAGGGAAATAACGTATTACGGAACGAAGATCAAAAAAATAGGTCGCTCCTTTGGTCTTTTTAAAAGTTTTCACTTTTGTCCCGCAATTTTCATTCAGCGAAAATCCACGAGTTAACTTATTGTAATAATTCACTCTGTCGTAGATCTCATTCTGATCATAATAATCAATGGATTGAATAATCTTGTGGCGATCCCAGCGATAGACACATTTTGGCATCAATAAGGTAATGGCATTGGAAAAGTAGTATAAGAACTTGTTTTTACGCACGTTAATGACTCTCGTGACTGAATCTTAAGACAAATCTAATACAGTTGGATTAACCATCAATGAAAGAAATATGATAATTCCGTTACTTAACAGTAACTCAGTAATTTGATGCGTATGGAATCAATTTAATATACGAATTATTCTCAATAATGGCAGGGTTTCTTGTAAGGTAATCATCCACTGTTAGATAGAAAATACATTAATATAATTATCATCAATAATAAGTAGAGCATTTATTATTGATGATTACTATATAAACTCACATGTCGGACAGCAAATTTGAGACTTGATTTATATTTTAATTGCACCGTTTTTCATAAAGAAAAAATTATATTCTCTGTATGTAAAATCGAATGATGTTTTATTTTTATGCACTTGCTTGATATGTCACCCATTTTAATGGGGATATTGCGTTCAGAGCGTTTCTGTTCAGCCGCAGCACGTTTTGTTAAGGTACCAGGGTACAAATCGAGAGAATCAGATATGAGTGATATCAAACAGTTAGATAGTCGAGTGGTGTATCAGAACCCGTGGATGACGGTGCGCGAAGATAAAATAGTGCGCCCCAGTGGTGCGGAAGGGATTTATGGTGTGGTCGATAAGCCAGACTGCGCAGTGATTCTTGCCGTGGATAACGGCGAGATCCATTTGGTACAACAGTACCGTTACACTGTAGGTCAACGCTGCTGGGAATTGCCGCAAGGGGCATGGGAGTCAAACCCGGATGCCGATCCTCTCGAACTGGCTAAAGGCGAATTGAGAGAGGAGACCGGATTGTCTGCCGCCATTATGAGCTATGTGGGCGCCCAGTTTATCGCCTATGGATTCCTCAATCAGACCTGTCATATCTATCTGGCTGCTGGCCTGACGTATGTGGGTAACTGTCTTGACAAGGAAGAAGAAGATTTGATCACACAAGCGTTTTCGCTTCAGACGTTTGAACAAATGATGATTGACGGTGAAATCAAAGATAATGTGACCATCGCCGCCTACGGTCTGGCTAAGCTAAAAGGCCTGATTGACTAGCACACGCCCTCCGTAAAGAGGGCGTATTCGTTTATGGGCTGAACATTCGGCTTTTTTACGGCCGTTCACCGGCATTGAGACGGCGCTCAATGTCTGCTAGGACGTCAGGTAGATCGGCAATGGTATCAATGAGGTAGTGAGGCGCAGACTTGAGTAATTTGCTTCGGGCTTTCTGCCGTGCGTTGTCTAAAGTGACGCTGTCCGCGTTTTGATATTCTTCCCAGGTTAGTCCGGCTTCGTTACCGGAGAGCAATAGGCCGACTGTCCACATACCGGCGTTGTGCCCCTCCTCGATTCCAGGCACAGCGTCGTCAACTTTCACGCAGGCATTGACGTCGGTGACGCCCAGTTCAATGACGTTTTTGAGCGCCATAAACGCAGCCGGACGCCCGCCTTGAGGCAGATCATCGGTCGCAACCACATAATCCGGCAGATAACCGTAGTTGGCTGCAGCCGGGATCAGTACATCCATGACTTCACGCGGATAGCCGGAGCAGGAGCCAATTTTGATACCCTGTGCTTTGAGTGCATTGACCACCTCAATGGCGTTGAGAATCGGCTCTGCATGATCGGCCACTTTGGCTTTTTGTAACGGCATAAATGTGGCGTAAACTCGGTCGATGTCATCAGATGTCATCGATCTGCCAAACTGGGCACGCCAGCGGGCATCAACCGTCGTTAACTGGCCAACCGCCTGAATATGATCCCATTTACCCAGCCCCATCGGCTCCCGCGCTTCTTCCAGGCTAATATCAAAGTCAAAGCCTTGGCGAAACGCTTCGACAAAT
Source organism: Vibrio sp. V38_P2S17PM301 (assembly GCF_009904845.1). NCBI lineage: Bacteria > Pseudomonadati > Pseudomonadota > Gammaproteobacteria > Vibrionales > Vibrionaceae > Vibrio > Vibrio sp. V38_P2S17PM301. The sequence goes on from NZ_WXWO01000058.1 coordinate 51,907, forward strand.
ATGCTGGTAGGTGCAAACGAGCCGAAATCTACAATGGTACCGGCCCAGTCAAAAATCACCGCCTGCAGCGGAGAAAGAGAAGTGGATTGAGTCATTATCTTGGTCCTAAACGTATTGAAAATCTTGAGAAATTTGAGCGAGAGCTTGCTCGAAAATATCCAGAGCCTGATTGAGCTGTGCTCGCGTGATAATAAGCGGTGGACTGAGTTGGATGACGTTGCCCTGTGAGACCTTAAAACTCAGCCCGCGATTGAGGCATTCATACAACATCGCTTCGGCTTCATCACAAGCCCGGGTTTTACTGCGATGATCGGTCACCAGTTCCACCCCCCAGAGCAGACCGATCCCACGAACATCTCCGATGAGCGGATAGCGGGCTTTGAGCTGATGCAATCGTTCCTGCATAACACGACCCAGTTGACGCGTATGAGCCAGCAGACCTTCTTGCTCGATGGTCTCGATGGTGGCCAGAGCGGCCGCGCAGCCGAGCGGGCTTTTTTCATGGGTATAGTGACCCATCGAAATCCGCTCGGCGACGTTGTATTTCTCTTTGGTGATCATGGCTGCAAACGGCACGATGCCACCACCGAAGCCTTTCCCGATACAAAGTACGTCTGGTTCGATGTCATACGCTTGATAGGTGAACCAATCACCGCTGCGGCCCATACCATTGGGAATGTCGTCGATGATCAGCATGACATTGTGTTTGTCACAAATGGCGCGAATACGTTGCCAGTAGGCCTTACTGGGGACTTGTACATCGGTGTTGCGAACGGCTTCCGCAATAAAAGCCCCAACACCACCTTCTTTCTCGATGACGTATTCCAGATAGTCTGCATAGTGAACGTCACCGCCATCGTTTGAAGACAAGGCTCCGCGATACGAAACGGCTGGTGGAATACGTTCAACGCCGGCCATCAGCGGCCCCATTCCCTGGCGAAAACACGCTTCTCCCCCCACCGAAATGGCATCCAGCGAAGCACCGTGAAATGAGTCCCACAATGAGACGACTTTGTAATTCCCGGTAACGTAACGGGCTAATTTAAGCGCCATGCCAATGGCGGATGTGCCACCGGGGGCAAACAGTACCCGACGCATTTCTCCACCACAGATGCTGATCAGTTTTTCCGCGCAACGGATGGCCGTTTCATTGGTAAAGCGACGGGGAGAAAAGGGCAACGCAGCCATTTGTTCCGTTAGACGCTGAATCACATGCGGGTGACCGTATCCCAACTGATGGACATTATTGCCATGAAAGTCCATATAGCGTTTGCCAGCGGTGTCCTGAATGTAGATGCCGTCAGCGGCTTGTAAGGCGTCCAGGCAGGGCGTTGACATGGCCTGATGCAGAAAAACCTGACGGTCTCTTTGCAGCAGAGTCTGGGTATTCTCATCATCAATTGACGAGTTCCAGGCCTGACGAGCCGGGGTTGTATTGATGTCGCCCTCACTGTGGAGATTGGGCTGAGGAATGGCTTGAGTCATATTCGGAGTGTCCTTTGCTCAAACTCAGACGTGCTGCCAGTACATGGCGGTGCTGACGGCTTCAATCAGGCGTTCAATGTCGGCTGGATACACTTCACCGATGTTGCCAATACGAAAGCAGTCTGCGTTTGAGACTTTGCCTGGATAGATCACAAACCCCTGTGATTTAAGACGTTGATAAAACTCGTTGAACTGATAGTCACTGTGAGCGGGTGAGTGAAAAGAGGTGATGATAGGCGAGTGGAGCGCATCTTCCAGCAAAGGTTCGAAACCGAGTGAACGCATGCCGGAAACCAGCGTACGTTGATTGGTCCGATAGCGCTGGTAGCGGGCATTGATGCCACCTTCTTGCTCAAGCTCTAATAATGCCTGGTAAAACGCTCGTACGGTGTGAGTGGGGGAGGTAAATCGCCATTTGCCGTGATTGACCTGCATGCAGTACCACTGAGCGTAAAGATCCAGGCTCAGAGAGCGTGCCTGACCCCGGCACTTTTCCAGTTCATCTTGTTTGGCAATCACAAAGCCAAATCCGGGCACGCCCTGAATACACTTATTCGCAGAGCTGATCATAAAGTCGACCCCCAGATCGCCAATGTCCATTGGAATGCCGCCAAAACTCGACATGGCATCCAGTATGACGATTTTCCCGTGGCGTTTGGCCAGTGAAGCGATGGCTTCGATTGGATTGAGCATTCCTGTGGTGGTTTCGCAATGGACGATGGCAACATGTGTGATGGAAGGGTCCGAGACCAATGCCGTTTCCACCTCATCCAAGTGTGGCTGTGATGTTTCGCCAGGCGAAACGACATGGTTCGGAATAGCCAGATAATCAGCAATCTGAGCGATTCTTGCGCCGTAGGCACCGTTATCGACCACCAGCAGCTTTCCATTGCGGTCAATGGCGCTGCCGATTGTTGCCTCGACAGAGGCGGTTCCGCTGCCTTGCATCAGCACACAAGTATAACCGGGCTGACGCGTTGCCAGACGGACCAGTTTGTGTCTGATCACTTCAACGATGTCTTTATTGTAATCGTCATCCCACGTACACCAGTCTTTCAGCATGGCTTCCCGAACGGTTTCTGACGTAGAGAGAGGACCGGGTGTCAGCAGCAAATACGCATTTTTCATGTTTGTTTTCTCATTGGACTATACCAGAATTGATTTTGACTCTAGCAAGGCGGATTTGGCGCGTAAATAGCCCGATTTACAATTTCACAAAAGTTTCATCTGCGGGGAAACCGCCGACTCTCAAAAGTTGTATTTTTCGTCAAACTGCCACTTTTTGTTCATGTAATCGTCACAGAGTCCTTTTACGGTGGTGGTCGGTTAACTGGTACAGACCAATTAAATTCACCGCAAAACTTATGTTCTAAACTGGAGAAGATGATGAACAACCGTTTGATGAAAGGATCTCTGGCTGCACTTCTGTCTATGCTGGCCGCTAATGCAATGGCGGCTCAGGAAGTGACGGTTTACACCGCTTTCGAAACTGACATTCTGGCGAAGTACAAATCGGCATTTGAAAAAGATAACCCGGATGTAACGATTAAGTGGGTGCGTGATTCAACGGGGATCATGACCGCGAAACTGCTGGCTGAGAAAAGCAATCCACACGCCGACGTGGTTTGGGGTCTGGCAGGATCGTCCATGGCTTTACTGAAGGAAGAGGGGCTGCTGAAGCCATACACGCCAAAAGGTGTCGACGAACTGAATGCAAACCTGAATGACCCGCAGTCGAAACAGGCTTGGTTTGGGAACGACGCTTTCTTCAATGCGGTCTGTTTTAATGAAGCGGTGGCGAAACAGCTTAACCTGCCAAAACCCACATCGTGGGAAGATCTGACCAAGCCGGTATATAAAGGTCACATTGCGATGCCAAACCCTGCTTCCTCAGGTACCGGTTACATGCAAGTTTCTGCCTGGCTACAAAACATGGGTGAAACACAAGCCTGGGACTACATGCAGCGTCTGGATCAAAACATCGCTCATTATACCCATTCGGGCTCAAAGCCGTGCGTACAGGCAGGTATGGGCGAAGTGGCTATCGGTATCTCCATGGCCAGTCGTGGTGCGAAACTGAAAACGCAGGGCGCGCCACTGGATGTGATCGTACCTAAGGGAATTGGCTGGGAATCTGAAGCCGTGGGTCTGGTGAACGAGACCGACGCTGCCAAGCGCGTTGTCGACTGGTCGGTATCAAAAGCGGCCAATGAGCTGTATGTGGAGATGTATCCGGTGGTCGGCCACAAAGAGGTCAAAGCGACCGTCTCTAACTTTCCGAACGTTCAGGACGTAATGGCTAAGATGGACTTTGCAAAAATGGGGAGTGAACGTGCAAAAGTCCTGGCGGCATGGTCTGAGAAGTTTGATGCTAAATCAGAACCCAAATCTTAATGCCACATGATGCATCTAGTAAAGGAGAGCGAATGCTCTCCTTTGTCGTTTGGGGCTGTTCATCATACTGTCATCTTGTCGTTTTAAATTTGTCACTGGACTGAAACATAGATGCGTTAATTTTGGACTATACCAATTAGGGGCGCATTATGAACACACCTCAACCTTACCTGCACATTGAAAACGTCGTAAAGCAATTTGGTCAATTTACGGCGCTGAAGCACATCTCTCTCTCGATTGAAAAAGGCGAATTCGTCTGCTTTCTCGGCCCATCCGGTTGCGGCAAGACGACATTGTTGCGGGCAATTGCCGGGCTGGACTTACCCACATCCGGGACTATTTTCCAGGGCGAGCAGGAGACGACTTTTTTACCGCCGGAGAAACGCGATTTTGGCATCGTGTTTCAGTCGTATGCCTTGTTTCCGAATCTGACAGTGCAGGAGAACATAGCCATCGGCCTGAAGAATCAAGGGATGTCGACCAAAGAAGCGCTGGAGAAAGTGGACGACTGGTTGGCGATGATCGGTTTGCCGACGTCCGGAGAGAAATACCCCAATCAACTGTCTGGCGGACAGCAGCAACGGGTCGCATTGGCACGCGCGCTGGCGCTATCTCCTGGGTTGTTGTTGCTGGACGAACCGCTGTCTGCGCTGGATGCAAAAGTTCGAATTCATTTGCGTGAGGAGATTTGTAACCTGCAACGCAAACTGGGTATTACAACGGTGATGGTGACACACGATCAGGACGAAGCGCTTTCGATGGCGGATCGCATTGTGGTGATGAATCATGGTGTGATTGAACAGGTCGGTACTCCGGAAGAGATCTATCTCAAGCCCGCAACGCGTTTTGTTGCCGAGTTTGTTGGCAGCATGAACTTCATTCAGGCATCGGTAGCAACAGATGAGCAAGTGCGGATCGCTGAATCCTTGCTGCCGACGCCGGCACTGGAGAATCATACCCCAAGTCGCGGTGAGCGTTTCGATCTGGCGGTGCGTCCGGAGAGTGTGCGCTTTGTCGACTCCTATTCTGATGCGCTACCAGTGCGTATTTGTGGCAAAGAGTTTCTTGGCGCGTACACCCGGGTTGAGTGTCAGTTGCAACACGATGCGCACGCCCCTCTGATTTTCGTCGATTTACCCGGTGAACAAATCCATGCGATGAAACTGAGAGTCGGGGATATTCGCTATATCCGTTTTGCGCAAAACGGGCTTCGCGCTTATCCCTCACACTCGCACAGCAACGATAACGTCGCAGTGGCTTAGAGGTAGCGATGAAAGGAAATACTATGACTCAATCAACACCGGTGTCCACGATGAAAACGGATTCTTTCCTCACCCGTATTAGTCGTGACAACCTGATTCTGTTTGCTTTGCTGGCGCTGCTGTCCGTTCTGATGGTGTTGTTTATTCTGATGCCGCTGTGGGCCATGTTGGCGAAAAGTGTCCAGAACAGTGACGGAGAATTTGTCGGCCTGGTTAATTTTGCCACCTATTTTGCCTCGCAAGCGCTGTGGCAGTCGATGGGAAATACGTTCACGGTCGGCTTGTTGGTTACTGCGGTTGTGGGGGTTTTGGCGTTTGGCTACGCGTACGCGCTGACGCGTTCTTGCATGCCGTTCAAGGGGATGTTTCAGATCCTCGGAACGGCGCCGATTTTAGCGCCATCTTTACTTCCGGCCATTAGTCTGATTTTTTTGTTTGGTAACCAGGGGGTAGCGAAAGCGTTGCTCGGGGGAGAATCGGTGTATGGTTTGATCGGTATTACAATGGGGTTGATCTTCTGGACATTCCCGCACGCTTTGATGATTCTGACGACGTCGCTGCGCACCTCCGATGCGCGTTTGTACGAAGCGGCGCGCGCCTTAAAAACGTCGTCAGTCAAAACGTTTTTTGTCGTCACTTTACCGGCAGCAAAGTACGGACTGATTAGCACGTTGATTGTGGTGTTTACGCTGGTGGTGTGTGACTTTGGGGTTCCGAAAGTTATTGGAGGGAGCTACAACGTTTTGGCGACCGATATCTTCAAACAGGTGGTTGGTCAACAGAACTTCTCTATGGGAGCTGTAACCAGTATCTTGTTATTGTTACCAGCGTTGCTGGCATTTGGAGCTGATCGCTGGGTTCAACGTAAGCAAAAAAGCCTGTTTGATACTCGCTCTGTGCCTTACCAGCCTCAGCCGCAAAAGTGGCGTGACGGAATTTGTCTCGTCTACTGCACGCTGATTTCCCTGGTGGTGCTGGCAGTGCTTGGGATGGCCGTTTATGGTTCACTTGTCACGTTCTGGCCGTGGAATAAAGCCCTGACCTTGAATAACTACAATTTCGCGGAAATGAGTACGTATGGCTGGAGCCCGTACTTTAACTCGCTCACTCTGGCGGGGTGGACCGCGTTGTTCGGCACCGCCATCATTTTTATTGCGGCATATTCCATTGAAAAAGGCCGTTCGTTTGCGCCAGTTCGCCAGTTTATGCAGATGATGTCGGTGGTGCCGATGGCGGTACCGGGTATGGTCTTGGGGCTGGGTTACATTTTTTATTTCAACGATCCGGCCAATCCATTGGGTGTACTGTACGGAAGCATGGCGTTTCTGGTTATCAATACCGTTGTCCATTATTACACCGTAGGGCACATGACGGCACTCACGGCACTGAAACAACTGCCAGATGAACTGGAAGCAACCGCTGCATCGGTTAAACTGCCGCAGTACAAGTTATTCCTTAAAGTCACTCTACCTGTATGTCTGCCTGCGATTCTGGATATTGCTACCTATCTGTTTGTTAATGCACTGACCACCACATCTGCGGTAGTATTTCTCTATTCAACCGATACCATTCCGGCGTCGGTGTCCGTGCTCAATATGGATGATGCCGGCCAGACAGGCGCAGCGGCGGCGATGGCTGTAATGATCATGGTGTCAGCCGCGGTTGCGAAAGTCGTTCATATGACGGTCGGGAAACTTTTGGAAAATAAAACCCAAGCGTGGCGTAAGCGCTGAGAACAACAAGGAAAAACAAGCGAGTGCAGTACGTAAAAATCAAAGATGCCATTGTTGAACAGATCGCGTCAGGGATGCTTTCACCAAGGCAGAAGCTGCCGGCAGAACGCAAGTTGGCGGAGTCATTTAATACCACCAGGGTGACATTGCGTGAAGCGTTGTCGCTTTTGGAAGCGGAAGGTAAGATTTATCGTGAAGATCGTCGTGGTTGGTTTATTTCTCCCGAACCTCTGAAATACGATCCAACCCAAACACTCAATTTTACCAACATGGCGCTGGCCCAAAACCGGCTGCCGAAGACGGAACTGGTGGCGGCTAAAGCCAGTCTGGCCAACAAACAAGCCTCGACGCTACTCAACTTGCCGCCATTCGCTGATGTTTACCGCATTGATCGTGTCCGTTATCTGGAAGATCGCCCCGTCGTGTTTGTGACCAACTATGTGCGACCGGAAATGTTCCCAGACTTACTAAGTCACGATTTGTCGCAATCGCTTACTGACATTTACCGCGAGCATTATGGTGTGGTGTACCAAAAAATCCGTTACCGCATCAGCACCAGTTCATTGCTGGGCGAGACTGCACAGTTTCTGCGGGCCACATCGGGCACGCCAGCAATGGTGGTCGAGCGGATCAATTACAACCAGCAAGGTGAGTTAATAGACTGTGATATAGAGTACTGGCGCCATGATGCGATCAGTATCGAATCGCTTGCGGAATTGACACGCTAGCGGTTTCTTAGGTAAGGGCTTCCGCACGGAAGCCCTTTTGCTTTTCTGCTTATCACAGGGAGTGTTATGGCATTTTTTGCGATAGTTCTGGTTGTCTTCTCCGCGTTGCTGCACGCAAGCTGGAACATTCTGGGTAAAAGTAACACCAGCTCGGGCACGGCTTTTACGCTGGCAGCCGGTGTTACGGCGTCATTGCTATTAACGCCTTACTTGATCTGGTATCTCAATACCATTGGCTGGCAATCATTGCCTGACTCTTTTTGGTGGATAGTGCTGATGAGCGGTGCTTGTCAGATGCTGTATTTGGTTGGATTGATGCTGGCTTATCAGCAGGCAGACATCGGCGTTATCTACCCGATAGCTCGGGCGTTGCCAGTGCTGATGGTTGGGTTCGGTGGTTCGTTACTGGGGCACACACTGTCGTGGATGCAGTGGAGCGGCTTTGTGATGATCACTCTGGGTTGCCTGGTGGTGCCGCTGGCACGGTTTCGAGACTGCCACGTTCGCTCGTATGTTAATCTGGGCGTGTTCTGGGCATTGGTGGCAGCGATTGGTACGACAGGCTATTCCATTTTGGACAAGCAGGCGTTGGACATTGCGACACAAGTGGTCAGGGTTGTGCTGAGTGATAAACACACTGCCATCTTCTATCTCGGTGTTCAGTTCTGGGCGATGGTGCTGTTTACTTTGGGCTGGTGTGTGGTTAGCGGAAATGTGGGGCAGATTCGTCACGCATGGCACATTAAACAACGCGCGGGTTTGGCCGGAATCATGATGGCAAGCACTTACGGCCTGGTTCTGTTCGCGATGACCATGACGGCCAATGTTAGCCTGGTGGTGGCCTTACGTCAGATCAGTATTGTTTTTGGCTTAATTATGGGGGTGCTGTTTCTGGCCGAGCGTTGGTTCTTTACCCGTGGCATTGGGGTTAGCTTAATTTTGGGCGGTTTGCTCCTGGCTCTGGCGTAGTTTTGCCAGGAGCAAACCGGTCGTTTGTCACGCGACCTCGATATGGCGCGAGCGTGTCATTTCTGTTCTGATGAGGCAACTTGCCGTGAGTTTGAGATAGTAGTCTAAATCAGGGTGGTTCAGGTACGGCTGTTTTCCCTTGTCATCGTACTGGCGAATCTGAATCGCTTCCCGGTAATGCGGCTCTGCTTCGAACGCACACAACTCGGTGTGGTTCATTAATCCACCCTGAACGGCAAGTGATCGACGGGACGCTTTGCTGAGTTGGTCAAAATAGTGTGACTCAACCGTACACAGGTAACGTTTGGCCTGAACATGTAAGCGGATACAGTCGGTGATTAACGGCGGAAAATAGCCTTTAAGGCACTGCTCACCAATGTCTTCATGAAAACCGTCAATACCGGATTCGGTGCTCTCTTCCGGCAATCCCAGAATCAGATAACCAAAGTCATGCAGAAATGCGGCTACCACCAGTTCCTTATGACAGCCCGTTTGCTCGGCGATAAACGCTGCCTGCATCATATGCTCACCCATCGACAATGTTTCCCCGTACGCCACGTGTCCACTTTCCATAAATTGCTGACGGATAAATTCAATCACTTGCATTAAGAGCCCTTACTCCTTGTTTTTACGGGCAAATGGTAGGGAAGTAACAATAAAGTCCGGTGACGATACGGTTACGTTGTGGTGACAAGTACTACGTATTTCACCGCTAGTCTTTATTTTCAAAAAATTTCACCGATTTTTTGTGTGTTTAGAAGACGCCAATGTTCGCTATTTCGTTAATGAATGTACGGTTTGGTTTTTATTTTATGATAATGATTTTTCTATCAAAAGAAGCCAGTGGTGTAATTTCAGAACAGAGTGAGGAAAACACCTACGAAGTAGGGGTGGGCAAATTTTGCGCAAATAATTAGTGAGTTTTATGAAAGTAATGTCATCTGTTCATGGTCTCTGTACGTATGATTTGATACAAGAGCAGTGAGGATGTCGCTCAAATACAACAAAGACGAGGAGTCTGTTATGAGAAAACTAACTATCCTTACCAGCGCTGCACTGTTGATGATGTCAGGTGTTGCTTTTGCAAATGGCGCTTACTCAACCGCAGCAAAAACTGCTCAGATGACGGGGCAGGTTGTTGCGTCCAAAGATAAGGCGTATCAGGAAGGGCAGCAAATGCTCAGTGATTTGAAATCCTAATCGTAAAAGAATTGCGGAATTCTGCTTAAAATCATATATTTCCTTTAATATTAATGAGTTATTTTTGTTTAAACGATTAACTTTTACCGAGTACATTTAGGCTTTACACTCAAATGTGTATAAATTTGTGTATAAAGGAAAGTTGGTCATGTTGTCTGATTCAAAGCTTAGGAGTCTGCACAGAAAACCAAGGGACAAGCAGGATGTGTTTTCTGATCGTGATGGACTTTATATAAGGGTATCGCCTACAGGTAAGGTGGCTTTTTTCATTCGGTATCGATACAACGGCAAGGCCGATCAACTGACGATAGGCTGCTACCCAGAAATGTCACTGAAAGAGGCTAGGGATCGAAATATCGAATATAGGGCCGGGCTAAGAGACGGGATAGATCCGAAAGTTAAAAAGCGCACAAAGATCGCTGCAAACCAGGAAGCTATTCTTTTTAGTGACCTTATCGATAGATGGTATGAGTTAGAAGCCAAGCCAAGAAAGAAGCGGGCCGATCTAGTATATAGAGCCATTAGAAATCACCTCTTTGATTATCTCGGGAACTTACCGGCAAAAGATATCACGGCACATCATTTTTTTGAGGTGTTTGAAAGGGTCAAACAAAAGTCACCGACTCAAATAATCCCGTTACTAGCTAACTGCCGACAGGCTTACAAGTTCGCTATCCGTCGTCGCTTGGTTGTGAATAATCCACTGACTGATATTAACGCTAACCTAGATTTTAATATCACAAGAAAAGTTAACAGCCGGGTTTTAGACGATAACGAGATCAGGGCGTTACTCGCTTATTGTGACGCCAACGAGAGAAACGGAGCAATGATTTATCTTGCTTTGCTTTACGGGTGCCGTATGGGTGAGCTTTCTTCGGCAGAGCTAAGTCACCTCGATGAATTTACGAATGTTTGGACGGTACCACCGGAAAACCACAAAACAGGGCGCAGGACAAAAACGCCTTTAAAGCGTCCAATAATTGAAAGCGCAAAGCCTCACTTTGATTTCCTGGCCTCATTTTCCGCCAACGGTAAAAACCTAATCACTAGTCTAAGAACGAATAAAGCAATGGCTACCTCGTTTTGGGTGGGGTTCCCCGAGCATGTCAATAAATGGCTTTCAAAGAATGGACACAAAGAGATTGCTCATTGGAGTATGCACGATTTACGGAGAACGATGCGCACCAACATGGGCGCGCTTGCACCATGGTACATACGTGAAATTATGCTGGGTCACAAGTTGCCTGGTGAGTGGAGCACCTACGACAAAGGATATTACCTGGACGAACAGAGAGAGGCTTATATCAAGTGGGCTGAACGATTGGAAGATATCAGGCAAGGAAAAGAAAAAGTAATCTCTATTCAAAGTGCAATATAAACGAGTCCCGGATCACCGGGGCTCTTCGTTCTATGACGGTTACTCATGAGAACGAATGCCTTTTACGCAAATGCAGCATGTGGTGCGTGATACGGTCTGATCTCCTTATTTAGTAGGAGATACACAATTGAAAACATTACGCCTTATCAGTAAATCGATTCGCGGGATTGGCACCTTTGGCGAGCTATACGATGGTTCTGAGGTTGTTTGTGTCACCGTTGAGCCCGATTGGCAGAACAACGAGAAAAACGTTTCATGTGTCCCAGCTGGCGTATATTCGGTCACTCGCCATTCTTCCCCACGCTTTGGTGATTGCTTCGCTATCAGTAATAAAAATCTTGGTGTTACGGTCAGTGGGCCATCATTGCGTTCTAATTGCCTTTTTCATGCTGCTAACTATCCGAACGAATTGGAGGGCTGTATTGCTCCCGGCCTGACGTTTATGCCAGGTTCCTCACGCTGGGGCGTATCGAGCAGTCGCAAGGCACTGGACAAGCTTAAAGAGCGCTATCCGGAAGGTTTCGTGATGGAGATACAACGGTTATGAACATTTTCTCTAAGATCCTTGATGGCGTTTTCGGTCCTTTGTTTGATTTTATCGATAACAAGATCCCCGATAAGAAAGATGCTGAGCGGATAAAGGCCCTGTTAGAACAGTTTCGAATCAGCTCTAACTACAAAACGGCAGAGTTACAAACACAGCTTATTCTGAAGGAAATGGAGGGCAATTGGCTGCAGCGTAGCTGGCGCGGCATTGTAATGATTATCCTGGCTGTCGCCGTTGTTCTTTATGACCGTACAGACTTAGTAGGTGTGCTGCTAAAAGGTCTAGCCGGTTTTGTGGGGTAGTATGAACTGGCATACATTCAGAGACTGGCTTTTGTCTCTATGGCCTACACAAAAAGCTTGGTTGGCGTCGATTTGGGCTGGCGTAGTCAGTGTTGGTCTGCAAGGCTGGTTGCAGATAACTGTGCTGATTTTTGCTGTGATCGCTGGCTACTACTCGATGCGATACAACAAAGCCAAAGCGGAACTTATGGAAAATGAAAATCGGAGAAGGACTAAGATATAGGTTTGACCAAGCTACTGCACCATAAACATGTAGCCAACGATGGAATGAAGTCATCGTTGGCTGCATGTTCCTTACGAAGAACTTGTTATTTTTTTATTTTTTCTAAGTCAGTTGTAGATTTTTCGATCCGTATTTTTATCTTAACAGCTTCTCGATGATCAATAAGTGAAATAATTATACATACAAGGCTCAAAACAAAGGTGATAGATAACCAGACGAATGAATCAGACTCGAAGCTTATAGACAATATTGTAAACATCGTGCTCATTACAAAGAACCCTACAGATCTTGTTCTAAAACGGCTTTCATTTAATGCGTAAACTAACTTAAGCTCTGGATTATTCTTTAATAACTCAATTTTCTCTTGTTCTTCTTTTACATGGCTTTCTTGTCTATTTCGCCAGTAAGATGATAAACGCGAAAGTCTATGTTCGAAAAAAGCCCGAATATATGTACTTGCAATGTTTATGGTTATACCAACAACAACAACTCCTAGCCACCAGTGCGTAGTTGATGCATCTGTTAAAAATTGCTCCATTCTCTATCTCTTGTTGAATTTTTTACAATACGTCGCATCATGTAGTGATCAGCGTAATACCCACTGTTGCGATACGACCATTTGTTCCAACCGCAGCTTTACTTTTAGCACTAAAATAGCCTAGGCCGAGGACAGAACAAATTGCACCAACTATGCTTGTAATTCCATTAATTACTTCCCAGTCCATATAATCAGTTATCCCTAGAGAATGACGCCCAATTGACGTGTGAGCGACGCCACCACCAAACTAAACCATACCACCATAAACAAAAAATCCAACGCTAGGGCAAAAATGCCAAGCGTTGGGAATTACTCTTAAATGCTTTGTTAAGTTTCTTTAAACAGTAAACAGATATTCTTCTTGTGTGCTCATACTAGCAATCTTATCAGTCTTAACTATTCCTGATACTTTACACATTAATCGATAATTTGACGGTGCATCTTTTGCAATTTTTTCTACGCTCACTGTCAAACTATCAGAAATACTGAAAAGAGTTGAGATGTCTTTCGCTAAATAACGAGGACAATATCCAATAATTTCCGCCGGGTCATCTGTACGAACAATTATCGCATTTTCATCATAAGTATTTTGGCAATCAAAGCATAAAAATAGCCTTTCACCTACAGTTAAACTATCAACTCTTTTTTGAGCTGATTTAGTTAGATGGCTTAGCCCGTGGGCAAAGAAAAAGTGTTCATATGAACCCGAATCTTTTACTTCAATTTTCCTAAACATCTGCAACTGATCGGTACCTCGAAGCCCCCCTGAGCGAGCTAAGATATTCATTGGAGTAGCCTGTTTTTCAGACAACCCTAACCACTGAATAAATTTCGGATATTCTGGTCGACGATTTGAAAGCAACCGATTGTAAAACAATGGAAAAAGCTCTTCAGAAACATAAGACTTTTTGAGGTTTTCCATACCACTAAAAGGAACAAACTTCTCTGCAGATAAAGCTCCTTTCGTATAATGAAACTCGTAACCATTAGAAATTTGTGTCAATGCGCCAACAACATGCCAATCCCTAGTGTCCGGCGATTGCCAAGCTAAGTAAACAGGATCAAACTCTGTCATCTTCTAGTAACCTTTTTTTATTTTCCAATACCATCTTTAATGAAAACTCTCTAGCAACGTCTGATATCACTTCTGTTGGTATTTTGTTAAATATAGCATTTATCTTTTCATCGGTTAGTGCTCGAAGTCTCTCTAACCAAAAAACTTTTGCGTTTTCACGCTTTTCTACAGACAAAAAGAAAGCTTCGTTTGTAAGCAGTGGTTTTCTATCTGTTTTCAGCTTAAACAGTTCAGAGCGAGCCTTTTGAACGAACTTGCCTACCTGTCGATTTTTGTCCTTAGAAGTTAATCTGTCTTCACGCTCTTTGTCGAGAAGCTCTCTTCCTAGGCTTGCAGCATGATCGTATGTTTCGCATAAATATTTCTCTTGCGTCTCAGTGTTTATAACAATTGCCCAATTTTCATGATGGCGATCTTGGTTGCTAATCAATGCATCAAGCATTAAATAGCCACAAAACACGTCTCCAGCATTCAGATCTTCGATGGAGTCCCAACCTTTGGGAGGACTAATGTGTGAAAGGTCGAAACAACCTAAAACACGTTGAACCGTGTGTTCCTTAATCCGTACAAATTGTTGGGTATCCTTCACGGGTTCAGGGTAAGTAGAAGGGCTATCTTTGTGCAATACTTCATTACCCATAACCATTCGGCACTGTTCAGGAATTACGTTTGGAGAAACAATTCCATATCGCTCATTCATTTGAGCCATCTCATACTTTACATGAGGAATACCAAGCTCTTTACACAATTCCTCTGCTACTTTTTCCGACCAATGCTCACCAGTATTCTCACGAGAATATTTGAATAGCCATCTGACATTACCGCCCTTGAAGTTAAACCAAAACTTTTCTTTAGTACCTAGTTGCTCAAGGTCTTCAGGACTTACATTGAGCCTTTTAATTTCAAACGCCATTTGTTTCTTCTTTTGTTGTTTGCTTAAGAGAGTATCAGATTTGTCATGCTGATTCGAGTGATGAAACTTAACGCAGCATTAAGGTGTGAGCGGCGCTTGGCCATACTTGAGCGAAGCGAAACTGCCAAGGTTTATTATACAATCAAGTTCATAGTGGTGTGTCTCATTTTGAACTATTAGATTGCATTTGGTAGCGTAGTAAAAACGCAGATTAATCAATGCTTTGTATTAGTTACCTGTGTTCTAATCGCTAGAACTACAAAAGGGGGCTAAGCCCCCTTAACTACCTGCCGGCAGCGAACCCACATATAACCCTTTTGACTATTGATGGTTAACACTTTTTTATCCCTCAATGCTTTCATATACTGGTTCGCTTTAGCGTTTGAAATGCTCATTATTTTGGCTAGAGTTTTGACGGTCGGTAGGGCGTCATTGTCAATATAGAAAGCTTGAATCTCTCTGTACACTTCGAAGAGTTCCGGACTTAACCGTATTTCCATTACTCACCCTGACTATTAGCCCAGTTCTTGTACGTTGACTCTTTCCAGCGGCGTGGTTTGCCGTGGCCGCCACCGATGTCAGCGCCGGGAAACTCTCCGCGCTTGACCATTAAGTTGAAACCTGTCGAACCAACTTGCAGTAATGCCATAATCTCTTTGGCTGTTAAAAATCTATCTATCATATTAACCTCGAATTCCTAAGACCATTGCTAACAAAGGGTTGATTGTGTGCGGCTTGCGAAAACCGCAATTTTTATAACGTTGTAAAAAGGGCAACTTTTCCTGGTTGGCTATCGTTTTGGCCGGATCCATTTTTACGCCGGAAAACTCACACTTAACAAGCATCAGATAAAGTGGTTCGCTCTTCGCTTCGGGTTGATGGCGTTTGAACACAAAGCCGTAGGTGTCTTCGAGCGTTTTGATTGCAGACCAGATGGCAGACTTTTGGCATTCTGCTTGGGTAGCGATATCCTCGAAGGTAAAGCCCTCGTTATCCATCGCGTATTGAGCGGTGAATTTAAGAACTCGCTTTTTTGCACTCATTGCTCGAATGGCTTTAACTGCGTTCGAACGGCCAGTAAAGCTGCGAACAGGAGTAAATTCAATACATGTGTAGCTTAACTCTCCATGTGAGTGTGATAGCGGCTGGCGCTCGAATTTAAATCCCATCACTTTGAGATTTGTGAGGGTTCGATTAATCAGGTTCTTAGGCACACCAATCGCCTGGCACAACTCATTTAATGAAAATGTCGGATTGTCTATGACAAACAAGCCAGCGTTGCGAATATTGCGTGCTTTGTTTGGGTTAAGAGCGACAACGTTTTGTAATGCGAGATCTTTGTTTTTCATGCGTCCCCCTTATCTACGACGAATAGAAAACGTTTCAGGTTTGATTTCGAAGTAAGCGCCAGGGACTACTTTGCCCGCATTCATATCAGCTTCGATCAATTGCTTGTTCGGTGTCTTAACCGTGTCGTACACGAAATAGGAATCCGGCAGTTTATCTGCTTCAAACTGGATGCTTGTCCCACCATCTTTGCGGGATAAGGTGCCTAACGGCACCTTGTAGGTTTTGATGTCCAGATTTTTCATCACGGTATGTAAACACTCTTTCATGCGCTTGGCGTTGTTCTCGTACTGCTTCTGACGCTCGGCTAAACGCTCTTTCTCCTCTTTGAGCATCTTGGCAGTTGCTTCCTCGTTAGAGATAGCTTTTAGCCAGTCGTTAACTTTATCTTCTAAGCCGGTACCCTCTAGCGTGTCCTGGATTACGGAAGCATCCCAATTATTTTGTTCAGCTAATTTCAAGAGGCCTTGTACGTCTTCAGAGATTGTCCAGATAGTCGCGTTCATAGTGCTGCCTCCTGCGCTGTATGTTCATTACACTGCGTAGATTCCTTAGTGGCCTTTTTGGCAGAGGCTTCTGCGTCTATCCTGGCAATCGTATCTCTGTACTTAAGTTCCAGCTTCTGGATGAAATTAGATTTGCTGCGTTTCTGTTCTTCGTTGATATCGGGTAGGGCGTGGATCGAGATCAACGCCAAACCACGCAACTCGTTGGCTTTGGCTTTTGTGGTAGCCGCTTCCATACTTGTGTTGATCTCTGCCAGTTCAGAAATAACTTTTTCACGGATGCGCGTTTCTTCTTCCGCATGCCGTTTTTGTTCGTAGGAGTTAATTTCGTTTCTGGTTAGCGTTTCTAGATGTGCGTCGTCATGCTCACCTAGATAAACGTCAGCACAAACACCGATCATCGATAGACATTTTCCAAGAGCATCAGATAAGGATTTTTTCAATACTTCATCATCATTCACGAAGTAGCCTGGTTTGTTTTGATATCCGCGGGAGTAATAAAACTGCTTGGTATCACCATAGTTAGTAATGTCCTCAGAGCGTTTGCCTTGATACGTATACCAAAACGCAATCTCACAGTGGTGAATCATTTCACGGTACTGTGTAACCGTATCATTGATTACGATAGGAGAGCCCTCAGTGCTCCATTCACGAACAACTCGGTAACCCCAACCTATCCCCATAGGGCCAAATAGCTCAGTGGCTCGCATGATTCGGTATTGGGTTTTAATCGAGGTTCGCTCGTTATGGTCTTTTTTGGTGAACCGGCGATCAGTGCGATGAACACGGGACCAGATAGACATGTTTTCTTTTATCTGATGGTCTTCGCTCCATTGTTTTTCTAGTTCGTCGAATTGCTCATTTAGATTCAAAACGGCCACTGGTTCTGCAGTGCTAGAGCCGTCAGTATTGGTGACATCCCCAGAAGTGCATTCACGATTCCCGCTAGCAATTGAAACATTAGATTTTTCATTGTGCGAGGCCTCCAGACTTACAACTGATCCAGATTTGTCAGAATGACAAGCATCACTGTTAGCAATGGCAGCCCCAGCAGTAAGGCTGTATTGATCATCAGGTCGCGTCTCTGTTGCTGATTCAATCGTTGGATTGCTTTTTTCTTCTTCTGCATCTTTTTTCACCATCAATTTGTTAATCAGTTGCTTTATGCTTGGAGAGCTCGAAATCAACACAACCGCTTTGCCTGAATCTTTTATGTGGGTCATCAGGCGGCTGGCTGCGTCGGAGTAATATTTATCGTCGCTATCAACGACAAATAGTGACTGGTGAGTATCCTGGAATGCCTCGCGTAGATTTGCTGCGTACTCTGCAGTTAATTCGGCCGATACATACTTATGCTCGTTGCATGATTCCATTAACTGGAAAGCGAGGTGTTGCCAGTGATCAGCCTTGTTGTAGTTGGTTGTTGGTAAGCTTTCTGTGTTGAGTGGTAAACTTTTAGTACCTTTAACGGCATCGACAGCAGTCGCTGGTGAATCTTCGCTTTCTTCTAGGTAAACAGCGTTCTCACGGACAAGGATACGCAAGGAGCGAATATTCAAAAACGTCTTGTATGCTTCGTTCGCACTATCCCAATCAACGTCCTGGATCATGTTCATGGTTTCCAGAGCATCGAAATTGTTATAGACATCGCTAGCTTCTTCTAAAACGGCTTTGAGCTTTTCCGCTGCCTCTTCGTATTGTTCAGCTGTTAGTTCGTTGTGAGCGTTCTCGATTGTGGCTAGACTTTTAGCGATACACTTTTGATAAACATCAGCGTCTGCAGATTCAAGCAAAGCTTCGCCGTAGACTTTTTCATCTAGTATTTCTTCCGCAGATACCGCGGGAGTTTTCTTGGCGTAGAGCCCGATAATTTCCTCACATGCCCCCAGTTTCGCTAGGTCCCTGATTTCGCTCATTCCGTTGATGTGTTCAACGATGGCTGGAACATTGAGCTTGTAATCTCCCATAAGCTGCATGAAATTCGCTTTGACCAAATTTATAAATTCGCTGGTGTTGTATGGGCTTGCACAGTTGCGGTAATCAGGGTGTAAGAGGACAGCGTTAAAAATCTCATTAACGCTTGGCGCTTTGGCTTTTGGTGGCTGAGCTACGGGCTTGACTTGTTGTGGTGCAGTACCTTTGCCACTGGTAGCAACGGAAACGTTGATAAATTTAGCGTTGGATAAGTCAATATTACGAACAAAACGATCTGCAAACTGCGTCTCTGGGTCTTTTGCGTAGCCCTGCAAAATATTAACGCTACGTCCTGCAGTTTCACCCATGGTCTGCGGTAGGTGAGCGGTAATGCCATCAATTGCCTTACCAAGAGCAAAGCTTACGGCGTTTTCTACAGTGCTAAATTCTTGTGGGAAAAACGAATTGATGAAGCCAAGAGCCACCGCGTTATTGCTTGAGCGGTTAACGATCGAGAACGATACGACATATTTTTCGTTGCGTTGAGCAAGGGCTACCCATACGGCCCACGGTTCAACGATAGGGAACTCGGCTTTCTGTGCAGATTCGTGATCAAATAGGTTGGTTGTACTAGTTGTTGGTGCGGCTGCATCTTCAATGTCGGTTTGGCCGGCTGATTCCTTTGACGCTAAATAGTTCGCCAGATCTTCTGCAGTTCCTTCAACTAGTTTGGGGGCCTGATAGCACCCAATATTTTCAGCATCCCAGAACTCAAGTTCTTTCTTTGCCAGCTCTACGCCGTCTTTTTTCAAAGATGCTTTAACCACTACTTGTTGGGTAACGAGGCCTTGAGGGTGTTTACCTTTAAAACTTTTGATTGTTGCGACATAGAACTTGCTCATCTTAAGAATACCTCCGAATGATTAATATTGAAGATATTCGTACCAAAAGTACTAAATGTAAGGTGTAAATTTACCTTTCAGTCCTTATTGTTTTAGTATTTTTGGTTCATAATCTTTATATCTAATTGATTATTCGTACTTTTTATAAGCAAAAAAAAAAGAGCCATTTGGCTCTTTTTCTAACGTTGTTGCTACCATTACCGGAGTGACCACCGTGCGTCGACTACTCTACCTACTATTTCACAGTTAGATTCGTCGAAGTGAATGCGTTTGTAGAAAGGGTCTGGGTTTAAGGGGTTCAAAAACCATCCCTCCGGTTCAATAGTTAACTTTTTAAAAGTCGCAAATGTCCTATTTTCGGTATATGCAACGACAAAATCGTTATTTTGATAATCAGCTAAGGGATCTACGAGTATGAGCATACCGTCTGGAAAGCTTATTCCTATAGGTGCTGTCATAGAATTGCCATCTACTACCAACCAAAAAGAGTCGGTGCTTGCTCTAATTGTTGTTGTCATTTCCAGCAGGCCTTCCATTTGAATTGCTGACTCAAATTTCCCTGCTGACACTTTTCCTAGCACTGGATGACTCCCTACATACTCAGTTCTTGCATAGCATGCAGGTTCCTTTGCATTTGCTCGCTCTCCGTGTTGAAGCCATACACCGTCTACATTCAATTGTTTTGCTAACAATGTGATTGATTCTTGTCTTGGTAATGTTTCTCCTGTAAGCCACTTATGGGCTGCTTTTTGCGACACGTGCGCGAGCTTCGCCAGCTTAGTTGCGCGACCCCATTTTTTGATCCCAGCCATCTCACAGGCCTGCGCTAGCCTAGCTGCAAATTCTTCACGCAATTTTTGATTTTGTACCATAAGTGCATATTAAAGCATTTGACATTAATAGTAAGTTCGATCTAAAAATAGAACCTAAAGTTCAAAGTTAGGGTCGAGTATGTCTCAAAGCTTGATTAAAAAAACTGTAAAGCACATTGGAGCTCTCAGGGTATCCGAATCAGCTGGTGTGTCATTACGTGCTGTATACAAGTGGACGCGTAATGGTCACCTGCCTAAGACGGAATTCACCGGTGAAACAAATTATGCCGAGATCATCGCAGGTCTCTCAAATGGTTTAACTACAGCCTCCGCCTTACTTAAGGAAACTAGGCAAAAAATACAAACCAAAAGGCACCTTAAAACAAGCTCCTAGCCATGACCGTAAGAAAAATAAGCGCCAATGAGCTAGGGAGCCTTGGCCGATGCTACACCACGTTAGATAGCGGTGTGATCAAGAGCATCGATAACCCTGTTGTACTTGCTGTTTGGGTTCATCTTCAGAGCCAATCGTCGGAATGGAAGATAAACACAAAAGAGATTATGTCGCGCTTCGGCTTGGGCAGAGATAAGGCGAGGGCAGTGATCAACGAGCTAAAGAAAATAGGTCTGATTCAGGAAATTTTCGTTCGTGATGACAGTGGCCGGATCGTTGAGAAAGAGCTTGTTTGTCTTGCTCTCCCTATCCCTGATAGCCGAGTGCCTGAAAATCAGGGCGTCGGCCACCAGAAGCCTGAAATTCAGTCTTTCGGTGATGTTGATAAAAATAAACAAAAACAATGCGATATGAGCTTATCCACAGAAAAGTGTGATCTGAACCACAAGCCTGAAAACCGGGGGCCTGAAAACCGGGAGCCTGATAATCAGGCTTTCGGTCACCAGAAGCCTGAAAACCAGTCTTTCGGTGTAGAGCATGAAATTCTTTTAAATCATGAGCTTAACCACCGAGGGCCTGAAAACCAGGCTCCCGGTGTCACCGAGAGCCTGAAAACCAGGGCCCTTAATAAGAGATCAAAAGATCTAATAAGTGATCAAGTAAATAAGCATCGTTTTGATTTTTCCAAAGGAGGACAGAAAGAAATCAACGGAATCACAGAACACCGCCGGCGCGTTCAAAAAGATTTTCTAAGTGGTCCCAAATCGGCGGGCTGGTCTGAGCTTGGAACGGCTGAGCTGTATGTGTGGAAACGCACAGGAAAAGTGCCAATCAGATTGGCTGGTATCACGGATGAACAACTAACCGAACTCAAAGCGAAGTACGGAATTTAAAAAAGCCCCGGCTAGGACCAGGGCAAAAAAATCGACTGATAAAAAATCAGCACAAAACGTGTGTGTAAATCCCAACAGAAACGAAAGCTAACATCATCTCGACGAGGAATTACGGAATGAAAACTATCACTAACCTTCACGACTATCAATCGCTGGTGCCTAAGCCTAACCATCGTTTTGATTACTTGGATTTAAGTTCTACTCAGCTTTTCGAATTGGCTCGATTTGCTATTGAAGAGCGCCACCTAACTGGCAGCCAACGTCTGCGGTTGTTGTTTAACACTCGCTTTGCTTGTGAGCGTAACGCGTGATCACCCACTGGCCATTGTTTTACTACAACGGCTCAAAGCGCTGGGACATTCCTTCGGATAAAGGTTTCATCGAAAAAATGCTTCTGTGTCTGACGCCTGAGAAACAAGCATTCGCCGCTCAGCAGTATGACGACACATATCTGTATTACTGGAATAGGGGACGCCCATTGGATGCCCGAAAACGTGCCAATACGCAGCTACATGGTTACGTAAAGCAAAACTACGACGTTGCTACGTCCGAGATTCGAAAACGCCACCACGCGCTTGAGGAGCGGTTAAAACAAGTAAGAGCTGTTCAACAACAAACCAATCAACGAAATAGACCCAAGATCAATTTAGGGGATTAACGATGGCAACTATCACAATTGAAATCAAAGAGGACGCGTTACAGTTGGCGTATGTTGAGAGGCTTGGCCTGATAGGTATCAATCTTTCATGCGGTGTGAAAATCGAAGGCAATAAAAATACAGAGCCTTTTGCGACGTTGATAGCCAATCATATCGGCGACGTTTACAGAGCAAACCTTGAAACGGCGGTTAAGTCTGCGTCGATGAAAATCCAAAGAGACTTAAGTAACCGCGAGGACGCGAATCAATGAGCGAACAAGGAGAATACTACCTACACGAAAACGGCTCTTTGATTTACAAACCTCATGGTGGTGTAGAGCCAACGAGTGCATTTGTTAAAGGCGTTTGGGCACCATCAGATTTTGGTCGCACCCCTGCAGACCTGGTCGAATGGTTTTGTGAAGTTTACGCGTTAGGCGCAAACCGTAAAGACATCGAGAAATTTGCGAATTCCAACTCGCTTGAATCCCATTACCCAGGATGGTCTCGTGAGGTTTTTGGCTGCGATGAGTCAGAGAGAATATCTGTTTCCAATGGAAAATGCATTCATGGCGTAAGTACTTCAGAACGCTGCACATGGTGCGATCAACATGTTCCATTCTAAGGTGAAAGTATGATTGAACAAAAAATCAAACCAGCAAAAATTCAACGCGACAAAAACGGATACTGGACACATCCGGGCGTGCCTAATTTTGGTGAAAGTGTCACTGTAGCGCGCTTGTCCGATTGGGGGCGTTCGGTCGGCATCATTGTTTATTTTCTACCGATGGCCGAGGACCCATTAGTTAACGATAGCTATGTCGAACAGTGGTTTAAAAATCATTCTTCGGAATGCCTGGATTGGAATCCGACACCAGAATCACTGCCATTTAAGCGTGATGGCTCGTTTCTGTTATCGATACACGAATCCGAAGATGGCCCGATCAGCTGGTGGGCTATGCCTTTTCATCGTGAGGATGGTTTTTACAGGGTTAAGCAGCGAATCACCGACGATCCCAAGGATGATTGTTGGACCATTATGTATTGGAATGAGGATTTCTGGACTCCTAGCGGCTGCGACTGGGTTTCATATCAGGATCACCAGTTAATAGAAATCGACGAAAATCGGATACCAGAAGATCCGACAGAGGCAAAAAAAACAAAACGCCGTGAGTACAAACTTTCTGAATTTTCCGATTGAGCCGCTATGAGTGATCAAAAAATTATGTCTTGCTGCAGTTGCAAAAACTGATGTGTTCGAACGTTTAACGGGTGGCGCGAAGGTATACCTGCACCGGTTAGACCTCACGTGCATCCCGTATGGGGTTTACGAAGACTGTACAAATTTTGTATGGCGTCACCATAAAATCAACGATCCAGAGCAACCACTAGTTAGGTAGGTAACATCCCAACGTCGGAGATTAAAAAGCACGAAGCCACATGCACCGACTTATGGATCTTTTTTGGAAATCCGGCATAATAAAACGAGGGAAGATATACGTGTTATTTATTAGTAAGTATAGACATATATCTATGCTGGTTTAGTTAACGTCGTATCTTAAACGTTAATAATAAACCCAGTAGTATAAACGGAATACTTAGTATTTGAGCAATAGATAGATCCACCATGAATTCAAAGAAATACTGTTTCTGTCTTAAAATATCAAAAATGAATCGAAAAGAAAAAATAGAAACTAGAAATAAACCAAATATTTTCCCATGTTCATTAATGAAGTTTCTTCTCTTTAATGTAATAAATAGTATTGCAAATACGAAGATATAAGTTGATGCTTCATATATCTGAACTGGGTGTCTAGAGAAATTATCAATTCTTAAAAAAGTTACAGACCATGGCACTGCGCTTTTAATACCTAATGCTTCTGAGTTGAAAAAATCACCTAATCTAATGAAAGATAATAATAGAGCTGCAGATATTGAAATTCTGTCTAACAACCAAAGGGTATTGAAATGATACTTATGACTATAAATCAATACTGACGAGATTAAGCCTAAGCAAGCACCATGGCTTACTAAACTATCCTCCCAAAAATATAGCACCTTTATAGGGTTGTTAAAATAATAATTTGGGTCATAGAATAAACAATAAACTAATCTTCCACCAATAATCATTCCAATAATGCATATGCTTAAAAGTGAGCTTAATTTTCTTGTCGAAATGTATTCATTTATATAAAGGTTTTTTAAGACCGAATACCCTAAAAAAGAACCCAAAGCAAAAAAAATCATGTTCCAGTATATAATTAAGCCACCAAAGGAAATTAGTTCTTTATTAATGTCCAAGATCATCATGGTCACTCATAACCTTCACTTCATCAAAGCTAAAACTTTCTATGGTTAAGTTGTTCTTATTTATTATACAGTTCGACTTGAAAATTTTATCTTCAATGCTATAAGTG